>CAIQSY010000223.1 GCA_903874585.1 uncultured Chlorobiaceae bacterium
CAGCAAAATATAAATGGATTTGATCTCTTTCAATATATCATTTTATTGCTTATAGAAAAATTGTAAAACGTTTAATTATTAACAGATATAGTCTTCAAGAATTAATAGAGGTGCCCTTATGTTCCTTAATTACAGACGTCCTCAAACAAGATAGAAATACCCAGTTTAATCATGAAAGAGAATACGATGATCTACAGCTTTCTCAAATATAATCCAAAACTGGTATGGAAATATCTGCAAAAAGACATTGAAGATATTGTTGACATAAACCGCATGGAACGAATCCTTGATTTAAAATAAATCTGTTCGGTAAGGTGCTTTAGTATACAATTTAGTTTTGATGACCATACCCAATTTCTTCATTCTTATTCCAAAAGGCTTTATACAGATCCCAATACGATCCTTTTTTTGCAATCCATAAGGCAACGATTTGCATAGCCATCTCCAAATCATCCAAGTGTGCCATTCTACCATCACTTCCCCGAAGCCCTTTCTCGTTTTTTTTTGCACCACGATTTATCAGGATATTTTTTTCATCATAAATCATATTTCGAGCCTGCTCATTATCTATGCCTTTTGGGAGAAAATCTAATAGCATTTTTCTAAGCCCATTGTAATAAAGTTGAAACTTCTCAACCGGATCATCAATTTTTTTAGACATCAACGCTTCCGCTTCATTTTCAACTACTAATCCAGAATCCAAATTAATAGACAATTGTTCGCCTTTAACCTCTTCAGCTTTTTGCAGAATCTCATACCTCTCTAAATCTTCTTTTGAAAGCTGACTTTTGCCGAGAACTTCACTTTTTTGTTTCATACTATACTGTTAAAAGGTTTTTGATTTTTTGCGCAGCTACTTCTAATGATTCGACATCCCAGTTAGCCTTATTTAAGCTTTCTCCTAAAGAATCAATTTTAGGAAAGTGCTCCGTAAATGCACCCCAATAATTATTACCAATCTTATGTTGCCTATACTGAAATTGAGAATATATAATAGATGGATGTATCTGCATTTCTTTAGCAAATTTACATACCATGAGGTGATTATGAATTAATGGCTCAATATATCTCATTTTTTCTTCAGAAATAAGATATTCCGACGCAAATTCATTAGCCTTGTCTTCATGAATCAAAAACAGGTCTGGTTCTCCTGTTAAATGGTATCGTATCTGTTTAAGCTGTTCTAAGTCAAAAAGAACATGGTGGAGTTCGTGCAATAAGGAAAACCATATAGTTGGATAACTTTTTTTTAGATCAGTCACAACAATATAAGGCTTATTATTTACTAGAAAAGTTGCTCCGCGTATTTGCGTTTTTGGCACCATTGGCTGAAACACAATTGTGACACCTACGTTATAAAGAGCCCGAAAAACAGTTAACAAGCCTTTATCAACACTTTGAGTATATGGCTTAATCTTAGGTATTAATTCTTTTAAGGCTTCCCTTGAATATTTATTTTGATTATCAATCAGCTCAAAGTATTTATAGGAAGACTTTATCCAAAAGTCTTTCATTTTATCATTAAAAGACCTTTTTGTTCTGCTATACAACGCTTCATTTAATTTATTTTCATATTCATAAATCGATGATAGCTTAAAAAATCCACATATTCTTTTCTTAAGTTCATCCACAGTGAATTTTTTATCAACAAAACCCAGTGAAGACAAAGTCTTAAGATCGAAATATCGATTAATAAAAGTTATTTCAATAGAGTCTTGCAAATCTTTAATCTCTTCAACTGGCCGATCTTTTAAATGATATGCCAACAGACTATCAAATGGCATACCCAAAAACTCTCCTAATTTAAGAATATTGCTTACATCAGTTTGCTTAGATGTCTTATCTAATATTCCATCAAGGCTTCTACGTTGAATATTAGCTAGTTTTTCAAACTGTGTCTTGCTTAATCCAAACTCTTGTAGTTTCTCATTGAAAATCTCCTTCAATGAAGGGCTTTCAGGTAAGTTCAAACTATTTTCTAAGATATTTCTAATCATAATAAAGGTAATTTTACCTCTATTATAAGAATCTGATAATCAAAAAGCAAGCAAAAAAGGTATATTTACCTCTAACAACTCTTGACAGGCACGAATGCACGACAATTACTCGGAACAGCTCCGGGTCGTTGATCTGTTGCTAAAAAATCTCATCTTGAGCAAAACATAGCGATGTGCGGGAATAACGTGTTAAACGTTCTTGAGGAGGTAAGTGAAGACGGTGAGCAAAAATGATTTTCTCTCTTACCGATCGACAAGCTATTGGCAAAGAACCCATAAGGGGAGAGCGTATGCCAAGGGGAAGCGGTTGAATGTGCAGGTGTTCGTTGCGTCATGTGATGGTTCGAGGAATAGAGCGGATGGCTATTGTACTTGATGATAACGACTGAAAGGATGTCGTATACCGGGTTGGCAAAGCAGCAGAAGGTCTTGGGTTGGGTCGCTTGCTGGCGTTTTTTTCAAGGTCTGACTGGTATATTCAGGGTAAGTCAGGAAGGGGCTGAATAAAACGTAGGGTGACGAGCATTGCACGAAGTACGATGAAAAAGAGTGAAATACAAACTTCTTGTTTTTGATTTTGACGGGACCTTGGCTGATAGCGAGGAGAGCATTATGGAGTCTCTGCAGCTTGTCGCCCAGGATCTGGGGATTCCGGCTTTTGACAGGGACAGAGCCCGGCGGAGCATTGGTTTGCCGTTGCGGCGTACAATTGAAATGGGGCTTGGTCTCGGCCCTGAAGAAGCTCCTAAGGCAGTCGATCTCTACAGAAAGCGCTACAACGAGGTTGCTTTAGACTTGACGCATCTGTTTCCGGGAGTGACTGAGACCCTTGACCGATTGCGGCACGATTACCTGCTGGCCGTCGCTTCAAGCAAGAGCTGCCGGAATCAGCTCAATCGCCATGGTGGTACAATTCTGCTTGGTGTTCAGGATGACGGAACTCTTCAGGGTATTGAGTCGGATGCTGTAACCCGCTGAAGCTCACTCCGCCAACGTATCTTTCTGTGGATGTAGTCGAGCTTGATGGGAATTCTCTGCTGCGTATCTATGTGCCGGAAAGCTCACAAGTGCATCGCTGCAATGGGCGCATTTACGACTGCAATGAAGATGGCGATCTGGATATTACCGATCGCACCACACTGGTGGCACATCTCTACCAGCGTAAACAGGCGACGTTCAGCGAAAACAAGATATACCCCTGGATTCAGGTCGGAGATCTTCGACCGGAATTGATTGAAAAGTGCCGTCGATATGTTCGAATAAACAGGGATAATCACCCTTGGGCGGATATGGATGATCTTCAACTGCTCAAGAGTGCTCAGCTCTATCAAGAGAATCCAGTAACCAATGAAAATGGAGTCACTCTGGCAGGAGTAATGCTTTTTGCACCTGACCTTCTCATCCTGAAAGTATGCCCCGCACATCGAACTGATCTGATCCTGCGCAAGGTCAACGTTGACCGCTACGACGACCGCGATCTGGTTCGCACCAATCTCATCGAAAGCTACAACCGCATTCTGGCCTTTGTTCAAAAGCACTTGCCAGACCCTTTTTATCTGGAGGGCATTGAACGCAGAAGCCTGCGGGATGCCATCTTCCGCGAAGTTGCATCCAATATCCTTATTCACCGCGAATATTCCAGCGGCGTTCCGGCTCGGCTCATCATTGAATATGGTCAAGTGACCACATGGAACGCCAATCGTCCTCACGGGTTTGGCGTGCTGAACCCCGACACCTTCGCGCCCTATCCTAAAAACCCGGTGATCGGTGCATTTTTCAGAGAGATAGACCGTGCTGAAGAACTCGGCTCTGGTATGCGCAACCTTATGAAATATGGCAAAGCTTATGGTGGGGCAGATCCGCAACTCATTGAAGGGGATGTGTTTCGGATGATCATCAGTGTGCCGGAATTCGGAGAAAAACAAAAGGACACGGCTGAAGTTGCACAAGTTGGGGTGCATGACGTCAGCTTGACTGAAATGATGAAGAAAATTATAATACTCCTGATTGAGCCGAAATCAACTCCACAACTTCTGGTGCAGCTTGGCTATCCTCGAAGGACTCGTAATTACGAAGCGGCTATCAAAGGTCTGCTGGACTTTAAATTGATCGAAATGACCTTGCCGGATAAGCCACGAAGCAAAAACCAGCAATACTGTCTGACTGAGAAGAGCAAACACTTGATAGATGGGATATCATGAAACAAAAGACTTTATCGCAAATTTCCTATCCATTCCCGATTACGTCCGCAGTGCGGATGCAATTGCACTGAATGCGGTTCAGTTTATTGATATCTTGGTAATCAGCGAGTGAAGAATCAGTGCTCAAGAATTCAAAAAAGGATAAGAAAGAGGCGAATCATGACAGAAGAACAAAGGCTCATCGCTTTTGAAAATACACCAATCCGCGTGATTATTGGTTCAAGATGAAGGTCAGGGTGAAAAGTGACGATGGACTTGAACTGTCGACAATTTGTCGACGGTTGAAAATGAAATCTTCAGATGGAATGAGTGAAGCCGAGCGGATTTTTACCGCACTGGCGGAACTTTCTACGCGGCAAATTGCCGAAAGTGTTGATGCTACAGGAATGGAAGAGAATGCCGATGCTGGGAAAAAAGGCGGCAAGATTGCCAAAGGAGCCCGACTCGAATTGGAACAGAAAACAGGGAAAAGTGTTGTCAGCGGAGAGAACTTTCTTGCGCCATCAAAGCCAACAAAAGAGGTCGGAGGTGAAGGAGTGCGTGGTGAGTGAGCGTATAAAAATGAAAAACAGATGATCGAATCTATTTCAATTATCTTGATTCCTGGCCTACTCTTGCATGGGAATGCGGTTTTGATGTTGATCCTGAGTCACTTTATTTCAGGGTAATGGGTATATTTGTCAGCGTTTCAACAGCTCGAAAAAAAGGAGAATGATTATGTTTAAAAAATTGCTTTTGGTCGTTGTCGTTTTTTGTTGTACAGCAACGGTAGCGTTTGCCGGTAACTTTAAGCTCACAAGCCCAACGATTACTGGTGCTACCCTCACTGAGGAGCAAGTATTTGATGGCTTTGGTTGTACGGGAAAAAATCAATCACCAGCGTTGCAATGGACAACAGGTCCGAAAGGAACAAAAAGCTATGCAATCACGGTGTATGATCCTGATGCGCCAACGGGTTCAGGCTGGTGGCATTGGGTTGTTTACAATATCCCGGCGAATGTGACCGAATTGGCTTATGGTGCAGGAGATGCAACAGGGAAGCTGCTGCCTCCAGGAACTCTTCAAGGTCGTACAGATTTTGGCGTCCATGCGTTTGGCGGGGCATGTCCGCCAAAAGGCAACAAACCTCATCGTTATATTTTTACCGTCTATGCTTTGAACATTGAAAAAATTGATGTTCCTGCAGACGCATCCGCCGCATTGATTGGCTTCATGATTCATGCGAATACCCTTGAAAAAGCGAGCTTTACGGCGAAATATGGTCGCTAAACAGGTGATAAAAGGAGTGGCTTATCAAGTTATTGTCTAATTATGTTTGAACGAAAGTATTTTCTGTTTGATTATGCTAACTATTTAAAATTAAACAATGTACGAAAGCCTTTCAGATCTTCTCAGGCAAATCGCACTGGGTGAAGACTCAGTTCTTGAACTCAAAAGTGTTGAATTCAGTGGCAACAAGGTTGTTGGTCCTCATAAGTACGGGATGGCTGACGAACTTGTGGCAATGGCGAACACGGCCACCGGGATTATTGTTCTGGGGGTTGATGATAAATCGAGAAAGATTCAAGGCATTCCACTGGAAAAACTCGATATCGTTGAAGGCTGGCTTCGATCCATCTGTAATGATTCCATTGAGCCACCGCTGGATTGTGTTATCCGAAAACTGATTGTCACGGATGCTCAAGGCGAGGAAAAAATAATTCTACGGATTGATGTGCCGAGAAGTCTTTTTGTTCACAAAAGTCCTAACGGATATTTCCGTCGTACTGGCAGCTCCAGGCGAGAAATGACGCCGGATGTGTTGGCGCGTCTGTTTCAGCAGCGCAGCCAGACCAGGATTATCCGATTTGATGAGCAAACGGTTCCCGGTACAACGCTGAACGACCTGAATCCGAAATTGTGGAATCGATTCAGAACGGTGCTCTCTCCGAAGAATGATCAGGAGTTTCTGGAGAAGATGAAACTTATCGTCAGGGATGAAGACAATGTGATGCGTGCCACTGTCAGCGGTATTTTATTAGCAAGTGATGCACCAGAATCATTCCTGCCAAATGCTTTCATCCAGGCAGTCTGTTATCGGGGAAGTGAAAGAAATGCTGCATATCAATTGGACGCAAAAGATATTACCGGGACTTTGGATGCGCAGATAGAGGATGCGTGCAAATTTGTGGAGCGCAATATGAGTGTTTATGCCATCAAGGCGCCAAACCGTATTGAAACGCCACAGTTTTCCATGAATGCCGTTTTTGAAGCCGTTGTTAATGCTGTTGCCCACCGCGATTATTCGATTTATGGCTCAAAAATTCGGTTGCATCTTTTCGCCGACCGTCTGGAAATTTTTTCACCGGGTGCCATTCCAAACACCATGACTATTGACAGCCTCTCGGAGCGGCAATCTGCACGGAACGAACTGATCAGTTCGTTGCTGGCTCGGTGTGCTATGAACGTCAACGCTGTTGGCAGTCAAAGGAACTTCATTATGGATAAGCGTGGGGAAGGGGTGCCAATTATTATCGTGGAAAGCGATAAAGTGTCGGGGAGAAAGCCGGTATATCATTTGCTTGATGATGCCGAACTGAAACTGACCATATTTGCAGCTCCCCCGCCTCACGGAAAGGAGTGATGGTGAGGGAATCAGGAGTATGGCTGGTTGAGTTGTCACAAGCCCAGTTGGCTCTCTTCCAGCAAAAGTTCGTGGTTTGGTGGATAACGGAAAACTTTGGCAAATCGCCGTATGAGATGAAAACATCCTGATAAATCCCCCACCCCATGCCACTTAACCTCTACACCAGCAACCGGATGGAAGTTCTGGTTTCCACCCTTGCCGCCACTCTTCGCAAGCCGCTTGCGTCGGCATTTACGAAAGAGGTGATTGTGGTGCAGAGCCGGGGGATGCAGCGCTGGCTTTCGATGGAGCTGGCGTCGCGTTTTGGCGTGTGGGCTAATGGCGATTATCCTTTCCCGAACGCAATGGTGCTGCAGCTTTTCACCAAGTTGTTGCCGAACATGCCCGATACGGCGCTCTTTGCGCCGGAGGTGATGAGCTGGAAGATTATGCGGCTTCTGCCGGCGCTGCTCGAAACGGAGCCCTTTGCGACCTTGCGCCACTATCTCACCGACGACCCCGACGGCCTCAAGCTCTTCCAATTATCCGAAAAAATTGCTGATACTTTCGATCAATACACGCTCTTCCGCTCCGATATGCTGCGCGGCTGGGAGGTTGGGGAAGAGCAGCCAAAGGGCGAGGAGTGGCAGCCGATGCTCTGGCGAAAGCTTGCCGAGGGCGCAGGCACGCACCGCGGGCGACTGAAGGAGCTGTTCTGCACGCAATTACATACAGCATCACGCAATGCGGTTTCGCTGCCGGAGCGCATCAGCCTTTTTGGCATCTCCTATCTGCCGCAATTTCACCTCGATGCGCTCTCCGCCGTCTCCCGTTTGACGGAGGTGAACCTCTTTTTGCTTAGCCCGACTCGTGAATATTGGGGCGATATTCTCTCAAAAAAAGCGAGTGCCCGCCTTGCGCCAGAGGAGCGTGCGTTGCGTAGTGAGGGCAACCCGCTGCTTGCGTCGCTTGGGCGCATCGGGCGCGATTTTTCGGAGATGATTATCGACCTGAGCGATAGCGCCTCAATGCAGCGTGAGCGTTACGATGATCCGTGCGATGCGATGTGCGGCGAAACGCTGCTGCACGCCCTTCAGTCCGATATTCTCAACCTTTCGGGCACGGGTGAGGATGGCGAAACGCATCCGTTTGACCCTGCCGATCGTTCGGTGCAAATCCACTCCTGCCACACGCCGCTTCGTGAAATTGAGGTGCTGTACGACCATATTCTCGCCATGCTTGAGGAGCGCCCCGACCTCAGCCCGCGCGATATTGTGGTGATGACGCCAGAGATTGAGCGCTATTCGCCCTACATCTCCAGCGTTTTTGGGGCAATGGGGGGAGCCGGAGCCGAAGCCGGAGTAGAACGCGCTGTGGCGCTCCATTACTCCATTGCCGACCGGCGGTTGATGAACGAGGGTGAAATAGCGGCGGCGGTGCTGAAGCTGCTTTCGCTGCGCGGCAGCACTCTTGCGGCTTCGGAGCTGTTCGACCTGCTGGCATCGCCGCCGGTGAGCCGTCGCTTTGCGCTCGATGCTGATGAGCTGGCGCTTATCCGCACATGGATTGAAGAGAGCGGCATTCGCTGGGGCATGGATGAGGGCGACCGTTCGTCACGCAATCTGCCAGCCTATCGCGACAACTCCTGGCGCGCGGGGCTTGCTCGGCTGCTGCTCGGCTACGCCATGCCGGATGAGCAGCAACTCGTCAACGGTATTCTCCCTTATGACGATATTTCCGGCACAGTTGCAGAGACGCTGGGCAAGTTTGCCGAGTTTATCGACACGGTTGAACGTCTGGTCAAGCGCTTTGCATATCCCCAGACCCTTGAGTCGTGGCGTCGGATTTTTCAGCGTATGCTGGATGATTTTCTTACCACCTCCGACACCTCTGAGCGGGAGTTTGCAGCGATTGCCGCGCTTGGCGAACAGCTTGGTGATGCTGCCACAAAAGCGGAGTTTACCGGCAACATTTCACCGGTCGTCATGATTGCATGGCTGCGCGCCCGCCTTGAGCATCAGGAGCAAGGGCTTGGCTTTATGACCGGCGGTATCACCTTTTGCGCCATGCTGCCGATGCGGAGTATTCCTTTTCGCGTGGTGATGCTTATCGGCATGAACGATAACGCCTTTCCCCGCCAGAGCCATCCGCCCGCCTTTGACCTTATCGCCCGCGAACCGCGTAAAGGCGACCGCTCACTGCGCAATGAAGATCGCTACCTCTTCCTTGAGTCCATACTCTCCGCCCGCGACCTGCTCTACATCAGTTACGTCGGTCAAAGCATCCGCGACAACAGCGAACTGCCGCCATCCGTGCTGGTCAGCGAACTGCTCGACGCGGTACGGCGCGGCTTTACGCTTCCCGATAATCGCTCTGTCGAAGAGCTGATGGTGGTGCGCCATCGTCTGCAAGCCTTTAATCGAGAATATTTTACCGAAGGTTCTCCCTTCTTTAGCTTCTCAAAGGAGAATTATCGCGCGCTGGTTGAAAAAGAGCAACCGGCAACGCCTGTACTTCCATTTGTAAGTGCTCCGCTTCCTGAACCGCCGGAAGAGTGGCGTACCGTGTCATTGCAGCAGTTGTTACGCTTTTACGATAATCCGGCTGGATTTTTTCTTGAACAGCGCCTCGGCATCCGCCTTGAAGGCAGCGCGCTTCCGCTGGAGGATCGTGAACCATTCGGCGTTGCGGGGTTGCAACGGTACAGCGTCAAGCAGGAGTTGCTTGAATCGGTACTTGCTGGAGCATCACCGAACGAGCTGTTACCGCTCTTTCGCAGTCGAGGCGTATTGCCGCCAGCCCGACATGGCGAGCAGCTTTTCAGCCTTATCGCCGATGAAGTGCAGACATTTGCAGCCAAAGTGCAGGGGAGTATCGGCAGTCAGCAGATGCTCAAGCCGCTGGAGATTGACCTGCAACTCGGCGCGTTCCGCCTTATCGGCAAGCTTGATCGGCTTTTGCCACACTGCCAGCTCCATTACCGCTGCGCCTCGCTCAAAATGAAAGACATCATGCGCTGCTGGATTGAGCATCTTGTGCTGAACGCTGCTGCCCAGCCGGGTTATCCCCGCGAAAGCCATCTCATCATGGAGGATGATCTCAAAATCTTTACGCCCGTTGATGCCGCCGCCGCTCATCTCGAAACGCTCCTCGCCTGCTATTGGCAAGGTCTCGCAAAACCCCTGCGCTTTTTCCCGCGCTCCTCATACGCCTATGCTTCCAAAGAGCGCATCGACGCCGCCTACCGCGAATGGCGCGACGACACCTTCAGCAACCGTCTTGGCGAAGGCTCCGACCCCGCCATTCGCCGCTGCTTCGGCATCATCGATCCCTTCAATGCCACATTTTGCGCCATTGCCGTCGAGCTGCTGAAGCCGATGATTGCAGCTATGGCAGGGGAGGAGTGAGCGGGTTTGATGAGCTGCGATTGTTCTGGTCAGCGTCACATTCTATTCCGGTTTCCGCACTGATAGGGGTTATTGACGTTGAGCGAAATACTTTCTGAAAGAAGTTCTCCTCCCCAACAATTACCCTTTGCACTAAATAGACTACCAAGAATTTAAATACAGCCGGTTAATAAAAAGTCAAACATGCGAACAAAAATGAGTGTCCTCTTTGAAATCCTTTGTATAAATGGTATAGTTAACTAAGTACATTTTTACTCTCTCGCTCTGTTCCTGTAGGGCGATTTTGTGACTGTTCGTGTTGTCGATTCAGGGATCTGAATTTTTTTTGAAAAATTTGATGAAACCTTTAGGCTAACCATGATATCACACGCACTTACTATCGTCATTAATGAATTAAACAAGCATCTTGCCGATGACTACAATTCGACCGAGACCGTAGCTAAGTTGGGTAATCTGGCGGATGGTTTTGGTAATGGCGGTATATCGCGAAAAGATATCTATTTTTCGGTGGTCAATATCAAAGAGGAGAAGGCATTAAAGAATCTTCCGAATTATGTCCGCAATGATGTAACACTTAAGGCGTTATATGAAAATCCGCCACTTTTTTTAAATTTTCAGATTTTAGTAACTGCTCCACATGAAACGTACTCTCTCGGGTTGTCGTTGCTCTCACGAGTGATTCGCTTCTTTCAGTACAAGAATGTTTTTACGCAGGTCAATGTTGATCCTGCTTCGATCATAACCAACTCACCAACAAATTCTCTCGATCATTTAGAGTCATTCAAACTGATTTTTGACCTCTATTCAGCGCCTATGGAAGAGGTTAATCATCTTTGGGGAACCCTTGGAGGCAAGCAATATCCCTTTGTACTATACTGGATGCGAATGCTCGATCTGCAGTTTAAGGCAGTACCTGAAGAGGCCTCGCTTATTACAGAAGTAGTTACTGATATTATTCACAAGAAATCCTCTTCTGTTTGATGTTTTTTTAGAAAAATTTGTAAACACTTCATCACCATTAAAAGGGATATACTATGCCAACAATGTATAAGACCCCAGGGGTTTATGTCGAGGAAATCCCAAAGTTTCCCCCCTCTATTGCAGGAGTTGAGACGGCGATACCTGCGTTTATCGGGTACACTCAAAAAGCTGACAGTGTCAAGCCGGGGGACCTGCTTAATGTTCCCACCCGGATTGGTTCCCTGACTGAATATGAACAGTATTTCGGAGCAGGTGCGGCTCCGGTTGTCACGAACGTCATGGTGGATGACAACAAAAACTTTCAATCAGCAACTATCGGTAATGTTTTTTACCTGTATGACAGCTTGCGGTTGTTTTATGCCAATGGTGGTGGTGATTGCTACATTGTTTCCGGAGGCTTGTATGATTCAGCAGTTAAAAATGCTGACAATTTTACCGGTCCGGGGAAAGCACTTGAAGCGTTGGAAAAGGTTGATGAACCAACCATTCTTGTCTTTCCTGATAATTCGTTACTCACGAATGGTACTGATTTTTATGCCGTCTACGATGCTGCGTTAGGGCAGTGTGGCAGGTTGATGGATCGTGTCGGTTTATTTCATGTCAAGGAAAACGATCCGAAAGGGGGTGCTTTCCGTTCAGGCATTGGTATCAAAGATCTGAAATATGGAGCGGTCTATTCTCCCTGGCTGGAAGTTAATTTCCCTAAGAATATCAAATATCGCGATTTCAAGGATCTCATTCACATTGGAGCCACTAAATTCAAGTTGGGTGATCTGTCGGATGACGCTAAAGTCAAGGCCTTGGTTGCTGAGTATGAAATGGTACTGACCGATGTTAATACTATCACTGTTGCCACAACAGCACTGGCTAGTTCGAAATCGACCTTGAGAGAGCAATTTACATCGCTTGAAGGAGCTTATCTGGGAGTTAAAACACCGGCCAAATTTATGCCGATTGTCAATTATCTGTTTGATGTTGCAAGAAAAGTAGATGTACTGGTTGGTGCAGGAGCTGGTAAAGTTGAGTACCCGATATTGAAAACGAGTCTGACCAGCCTGATTACCTCAACATTCAAAGATATTTTGAATACGTTGACAGGGTACGATAAAGAGCTGGCCGCTAAAATTTCCGGTTCAGCGTATACGACACAGTTCGATACTGGTACGGTACCTTCGGCGGGTGAGTGGGGTGCAATTTTTGGAGCTTCTGCTCCGGCTGCTTCTGCCGTTATTCCGGTTACGGCTACAACAAATCCTGACCGGATGGATGCTGTACTGCCGCTGCTCAAGGCTCTTTTCGATCAGATCAACAGCGCATGGCTTGGCAGTGTGGTGGGAGTAGCCAGGGAGATGGAGACCAAAAAACACGAGGGGCTGGCAGCATCATTCCCGCTCTATAACACGATTCTCACAGGGATTCAGAATACCAGCACCACGGTTCCGCCATCCGGCGCCATTGCAGGAATTTACGCTTATGTTGACCGGACAAGAGGCGTATGGAAAGCGCCGGCAAACGTCAGTATCAGTGGAATTGTTGGGCCGAAAGATACCTTCTCCGCATCGGAACTTGATGCACTCAATGTTGATCCGAACAGCGGTAAATCAATCAATGCTATTCGAAAATTTACCGGCAAAGGCACCCTGGTGTACGGGGCTCGTACTCTTGCAGGTAATGATAATGAGTGGCGCTATATCAGTGTTCGGCGTTTCTTTAATTTTGTAGAAGAGTCTACGAAAAAAACGACCGAGCAGTTTGTTTTTGAGCCGAATGATGCCAATACCTGGGTTCGTATTCAGGCCATGATTGAGAATTTTCTCACGGTTCTCTGGAGGCAGGGAGCACTGCAGGGTATCAAACCGGAACACGCCTTTTACGTGGCTGTAGGTCTGGGAAAAACCATGACGCCGCTTGATATCCTTGAGGGCAGGTTGATTGTCGAAATCGGGATGGCTGCCGTCAGGCCTGCAGAATTTATCATTCTCAGATTCTCACATAAAATGGCAGAGTCGTAGAGTCAGGGAAGAAATGGTGGAGGGTAGGCCAGGAAGCATTTACTTTTTCAATCTCTAAACACAACATATCATGGCACAAGAATATCCAGTACCAAGGTTTCATTTTCAAGTTGACTGGGGCGGAGCGAAATTGAGTTTTACCGAAGTTACCGGCCTTGTCATGGAAAGGGAGAAGATTGAATACCGCCATAGTGACAGCAAGGATTTTAATAAAATCAGCATGCCGGGTATGGTAAAGAACAATAATATCACCCTGAAACGCGGAAAATTTGAGAGTGATTTTGATTTCAACACATGGCTGGAGGAGATTGCTAATGAGCGTGTGGAGAAAAGGCGTGATGTTACCATTCGTTTGCTCAATGAAAAACATACTCCAGTTGCGGCATGGACGGCAATCCGCTGCTTCCCGGTCAAAATTTCCGCTTCGGATCTCAAGTCGGATGCCAATGAGATTGCAGTGGAGAGTATTGAGCTGGCCCATGAAGGGCTGAAGTTGATGAAGGTTTAAAACATGCGTCTGTATGGTTGATTATTATCCGCCGTGGGGGTTTTACTTTAAGGTGGTATTCAACACCATCAGTGCTGATACGAATGATGTTCGTTTTCAGTCTGTATCCGGGTTGTCGGTTGAGTACGACTATGAGAGTTACAAGGAGGGCGGCGAAAATCGCTTTGAGCACAAGTTACCGGTCCGCACTAAATATGCGGATCTGGTGCTGAAGCGGGGAATGTTGCTGGATTCCAATGTCATCAACTGGTTTCTTGATGCCTTCAATAACCGGATCTTCAAACCGGCAACGATCAGTGTCAACCTGATGAATGAGAAAAGTGAACCTTTACGAAGCTGGAATGTTGTTGATGCAATTCCCAAAAAATGGCTTGTCAGTGATTTGAATGCAAGTGAAAATGGAATTGTGATAGAGACGATGGAGTTGACCTATCGCTATTTCACCATTCAGTAACGGAGTGAGAAGATGCCTGTTGAAATAAAAGAGCTGCATATCAGGGTCACGGTGAATGCTGCGGAAGGAACTTCATCAAATCAGCAGGCACCCGGTTCAGCCAAAAACAGTGACGCAGATCGGCAAACGCTTATAGCCGAATGTGTTGAACAGGTGCTTGATATACTGCACAACAAATCGGAACGGTGATGACTGAAAAAGGAGAACTGGAAAAAATGCTCATTCTCGCCTTTTCCGATTCACAGAAGGCAGAGAGTGGCGGCAAAAAAGAGGCGGATGACTTTGTTGAGGCGCTGATCAATCCTGAAACCTATACGCTCAACTACAAACTCAAGTTTTCCGACTCCGGACAGGGACAGGGGAGCAGCGGCAAGCAGCTCAAATATGAATACACCGAGCCGGAAGAGATCTCGTTTGAATTCCTTTTCGACAATACCGGTATTATCGATGGCAAGCCTCGTGATTCAATTGCCGATGATCTCAAAAAGTTTCGGCAGGTGTTGCTTGAGTACAAGGGAGATGCACATGAGCCGCGCCATTTCAAACTGGTGTGGGGAAAAAACTCCATTTTTAAAGGACGGGTAACGGAGGCGAATTTCACCTACAAGTTATTCAAACCTGACGGAACACCCATTCGGGCATCTGCAAAAGTAACTTTTAAAAGTAGCATTGAAGAGCAGAAGCGGGCCGCAAAAGAGGATAAAAAATCGGCGGATCTTACCCATATCCGCAAAGTCAAAGCTGGTGATACGCTGCCGCTGATGTGTTACATGATTTACGGAGACCCGAAATATTATCTCGCTGTGGCTGCCGCCAACGGTCTCAGTAATTTTCGATCGTTGCTGCCGGGGACAGATATTGTGTTTCCTCCTCTTGAAAAAGTAAACAACGTGAAGTGAGTAACGAAACGACTATCCCGACACCTGCAACTCCGGATGTATGCACGGTAGCGGTTCTTATAGATGGCGCTGAAATTCCCGGTACATTTCACGTGTTGTCGGTTTCCGTAACACGGGAACTGAATCGGATTCCTTCAGCCGTGCTTCACCTCATGGATGGAGATGCTGCTACATCCACATTTGAAGCGAGCAATGCCGGTTATTTTGTGCCGGGCAAAAAAATTGAAATACAGCTTGGGTATCGCTCACAGAATGATTCGGTCTTCAAGGGCATAATTATCAAGCATAGTATCAAAATCCGCAAGGCGACCAGCTTGCTTCTTGTGGAGTGTCGTAACGAGGCGGTTAAAATGAGCAGTGGCATCAAGAGCCGTTACTATACCGACAAGCTGGACAGCGATATTATGGAGGAGATTCTCGGTGTCTATGGCTTGCAAAAGGAGGTAACCGCTACAACACCGGATTTGAAAGAGGTGGTACAGTATGAGTCCACTGACTGGGATTTTCTCTTGTGCAGAGCCGAGGCGAACGGGCATGTTGTTCTTGTTGGTGATGATAATAAGGTCGTCATTGCACCACCTGATACTGGAGCAAACGCGGTGGTGAAGGTGAACTACGGATCGACTATTCTGGAACTTGATGCTGAAATAGACTCTCGCTGGCAAAGCAAAGGCATCAAGGCAAACAGTTGGAATCCGACGGATCAGGAGTTGATAGAAACAGAGGCGAGTGAGCCCTCGACAACAAATAATGGGAACCTTTCCTGTTCTACTCTGGCTGATGTGATCGGCGGTGATGCAGATACAATCAGGCATGGTGGTAAACTCAGCCAGCCAGAACTTCAGGCATGGGCTGATGGTCGGTTGTTGAAAGAGCGCCTGGCAAAGGTTCGCGGTAGAGTATGTTTTCAGGGCTTTGCCGGTGTGTTGCCTGGCAAGATTATTGAGGTGACCGGTATTGGAGAGCGTTTTGAAGGAAAGCTCTATGTTTCTGGGGTGCGCCATTCCGTCGCCAATGGCAACTGGGAAACGGATGTTCAGTTCGGTTTGAACCCTGAAATTTTTGCGGAGAGACATAACCTTCGTCCATTGCCCGCTGGTGGACTTTTTCCCGGTGTCAGTGGCCTGCAAATCGGGATTGTAACAGTTCTGGAGAGTGATCCGGATGGCGAAGATCGCATAAAGGTGAGGCTTCCTCTGGTGAGCGCTTCGGAGGAAGGAACTTGGGCACGTATTGCCACACTTGATGCAGGTAAAGAGCGCGGCACATTTTTTCGTCCGGAAATCGGCGATGAAGTGGTGGTCGGCTTTCTTGGCGATGATCCCCGCTGCCCGGTTGTGCTCGGTATGTGTCACAGCAGTGCCAAGCCTGCTCCAGAACCAGCAAAGGACACGAACCACCACAAAGGGTATGTCAGCCGTGAAAAACTGAAACTTACCTTCGATGACGAAAAAAAAATCATTCTTTTCGAAACCCCGGGCGGTAACAAACTAACGCTTTCAGAGGAAGACAAAGGAATTGTCATTGAAGATCAGAATGGCAATAAAATCACGCTTGATGATAGCGGAGTCAAGATTGAAAGTGCTAAGGACCTCATCCTGAAAGCTTCAAAGGATATGAACGCCGAAGGTATGAATGTAGAGTTAAAAGCGCAGACAGGCTTCAAGGCATCCGGAACGGCAAGCGCAGAAGTTTCAGGAGCCAGTACAACAATAAAAGGAAGCGCCACAACGACGATCAGTGGCGGGATTGTTCAAATTAACTGATAGAGATTATACAAGCAATGCTTCCAGCAGCACGGGTCGGTGATATGATTGTCAGTTCAGCAACGATGGGGGCGCCGGTACCTGTTATACCGCCGGGAGCTCCAACTGTTCTTGTCGGTGGTCTGCCGGCGGCGCGTCTTGGTGATTCGTGTGGTGCTGATGCTATTGTGAAAGGTTCTGCTACCGTTTTGATCGGAGGAATGCCCGCTGCCAGAGTTGGAGATTTGACCGCTGCAGGAGGCGCTGTTTTGCCGCCAGGAGCTCCGACAGTACTCATAGGGGGATGATGGTTGACCTTATTGTTTAAAACACTAAAACGTTTACAGGATACAGATGGAGCATCCATTTTTAGGTCGCGGGTGGTCTTTTCCCCCGACATTCAATCGGACGGCCTCCGGTGTTGAGATGCTTGAGGGTGAGGCTGATATTGTTTCAAGCCTCCAGGTGCTGCTCAGCACCGCACAAGGCGAACGGGTCATGCTACCACAATATGGTTGTAATCTGGATGAATTGCTGTTTGAAAACCTTGATATGCGAATGAAAACTTTGATGGCTGATAAGGTGGAGTCTGCCATTCTTTATCACGAGCCGCGTATCGAGCTGGAAAATGTGATACTTGATGAAAGCGAAGAAGTCGAGGGCGTCGTGCTGATTAACATTGTTTACCGGGTTAAAACCACCAACTCACGGTTTAATCTGGTATTTCCTTTCTACAAGCTTGAAGCGACAGATGTGAATCTTTCGGCGATCGTTAACTTATTACCCGATAACCGTTGAGCTATGTCCACAGAGAGAGAATGCCGGATGAATACTGATCCGTATAGAGACATCAGAGAGGGGACAAGTCAGGATCAGAGAGTATCTGCGGCACTTGATGCGGCTTACGCGCCGGTCAATGAGCACACTCCTGCGCATGGCATGGTGTTTGCGCAAAGCTATGCGGCCATGCTGAGGTATGTGAATACCGCCAATGTTGTGGAAGGGGATTGGCAGCCTTTTTTCTGTAACGATGTGTCAGCGCAACTGGCACTTGTCGCCGTTGAGGATATCGATGCTTATAAATCGGTGATAAAATCATGGTTTGATTATCTGAACAAGAGGGAGCATCAGCATGATCATGATCAGTTGAAAGATACCCTTGGTTTTCTTTTCAGCACTATGGGAACCATGGCGGTTGCGCTTGATACGTTTAAAGAGCATCTGCCGGTTGCAATCGGTTTGAAAAGTACACTGCAAAACCTTATCAAAACCCGGTTGGCACCAGCATTCAAGCGGCTGATTACCTATTACAACGCGGGGAAAGCGCTTCATCTGGTTCATGATGTTGCTCCGTCGCCAAGTGTACTGATTCTGCGTACCCCGGTTGTATCCTTTGATTCAGTGCTTGCCTCTGGACTATCCACCGACTGGAGTGACGGGCTCGCCTGGGGTGGTTACCTTGGTGGAATGGCAGAAGATGATTCAGTGTATGGTACTCCACCCGATACTCCTGCGGGAAAAGTGTTTATTCAAATTAATCATTGCTCGACGCATAACCTGTTTTCCTCTGTTTTTGATCAGTTTCTGAAAGTGTTTGCCCGCATTATCATTGAGGCCTCTCGTGCGCTCGATGATACGTTAACCAAATGGGATACGCATGAACCCCATTATGCGCTGTTTCTTACCTTTTTACGACTTTTTGAATATGTTCGGGCAGAGAGCAATACGCTTACCCGACGTCATCTGGATTTCTATTACAGGGAGATTCTGCGGCTTAAAGAAAAGCCTGCACAGCCTGGTCAGGTGCATCTTTTGATTGAACTGGCAAAGCATGCTGCTCTTCGGGAATGTAAAGCAGGGGAGCAGTTCAAGGCCGGAAAAGATGATCTTGGGCGAGATCTTTTTTTTGCGAATGATCATGATGTTGTTGTCAACCAGGCGAAGGTTGTTGCTTTGAAAACTCTCTATCGTCATGGTGATGAAAATGTTGGTGCAATAATCACGAACAGTGTTTATAAGGACAAGTTCCGCGCTTCATCCAGGCGTCTCTTTTCGCACAATAATTTCAACCGTGGCAGGATTTATGCCCTGCCGGTGGCTAACGCAGGCGATCAATCCTGGCACCCTTTTTTCAACAAGGTTTACAATGAAGGGTTACTTCAGGTGATCCAGATGCCTGAGGCGGAAATTGGTTTTGCTGTGGCGTCACATTATTTACTGTTGGCCGAGGGGCACCGGACAATTACGGTACAATTTACACTTGCTGATGCTCTATCGGAATTTACTGAAGATCATCGGGATGATGTGACCTGTTCTCTTACCACTGCAAAGGGATGGTTGACAGGTGATAATGTTACTTGCTCTTTTAAAACCAGTGTCAGGAACCTGAGCGTCCTGGAGTTAATCATAGAGCTTTCAGGTGATGCTCCCGCCATTGTGCCTTATGCAGGTAACATCCATGGTTATAATTTTGATACGAATCTGCCTGTTATTGTAGTAACCTTGAAACATCGGGATGATGCTCATTCCATCTACCCTCTCCTTCAGGATACTATCATTCAGTCAATTGCTTTGACGGTAGATGTCAAGGGACTGAAGACGCTTGCTCTTTCCAATGATGTCGGGCCGATAGATGCAAGCAAGCCATTTCAGCCGTTTGGTGCCTTGCCGGTACAAGGAAATTCGTTGATCATCGGGTCGAAAGAGGTTTTTCAGAAAATGCCTGAGGATGCAGCGGTCAGCGCAAATATTATCTGGCAGATCAAACCTGCGCCCTATACTACCACTCCTGAGATTGCTGTTGAATTTCTGAGTCAGGGGAGTTGGATGAGATCGGGTGCCAGTGTAGCTCTCAACAAACTCGCCTTGAAAAAGGGCACTCCCATATTGACAGATGATGTCCAGATCGATTTATCTGAAAGTATCAAGCGTTCAATACTTGACTTGCCAGATTTTACCGCCAATGAACATTTTTCCATCAGTGCCTGCCGGGGATTTATCAGATTGGTGCTCACTGACGATTTTGGCAATGCCGCGTATCAGACGGATTTGATCGACTACCTTGTCAGTAAAGAGGAAACGAAAAAACCAAAAAGTACGCCCGTTGCGCCAACTATTGCTTCGTTGACGTTGAACTATAGTGCCAGTACAACACTTCCGCTCACCTCAGTCTCTTCTGTGGATTATCAGAACAGGGTCGGTCGTTTTTTTCATCTTGCTCCATTTGGGCAGGCTGAACAGCATCCTTTTTCAAGTTCATCAAAAACAGTAACGTTGCTGCCTCAGTTCAGTTTTTTGCATGATGGTACTATCCTGAAAAGCGAAGCTGAACTCTATATTGGCATCAGTGGGGTAAAGCCGCCTCAAAATCTCTCCATACTGTTTCAGGTTGAAGATGGAACAGCAAATCCGCTGACCTCCAAACCAAAACCGTATACTCAACATATTCACTGGAGTTATCTGCGAAATAACGAATGGAGAGGATTTGCTGACAACAAAGTGCAGGATGGAACCGATGGATGGCTGAATTCCGGTCTTATAACGTTTGCAGTTCCTGAGGAGGCAACGAACAACAATACTCTTTTAACCTATGGCTTGGTCTGGATTCGAGCTTCAGTGTCTGAAAAAAGTGATGCTGTCTGCAAGCTTCAACTCGTTGCTGCGCAGGCATTAAAAGCAAGCTTTGTCGATAATGGCAATTCAGCGAGATTTTCAGCCACACCGCTGCCAGAGGGGACGATCAGCAAGCTTGCTCGACCCGATGCAGGTGTTAAAGTCGTCAGCCAACCCTTTACCTCTTTTGGCGGGCGCGGTGCTGAGTTGTCTGTGGCGTTCACTATGCGAATCAGTGAACGTTTGCGGCACAAAAATCGCGCCATTACACTGTGGGATTACGAACGATTGATTTTGGAGGCATTTCCACAACTCTATAGAGTGAAATGTCTTAATCATACCCATTATGAAACAAGTGAAAACGGCGCAGGCCTGTATCGGGAATTGGCGCCGGGTCATGTCACCATTGTCACCATTCCGAACGTGCAGTTTCGTAATTTGCGTGATCCACTGAGGCCTTATACGAGTTTTGGCCTGTTGGATGAAATTGAGGCATTCGTGAAAAAACGTCTTGGTTGTTTTGCTGTGCTGCATGTGAAAAATCCTCAGTTTGAAGAGGTTCGTGTGAGTTTTAAACTACGCCTGTATGACGGGTTTGACGAGACTTATTATGTTACTTTGCTGCAGGAGACAATCACCCGGTTTTTGTCGCCATGGGCATTTGCAGAAGGTGGCACGTTGTCATTTGGTGGAAAGATTTACAAATCGGTGCTGATCAACTTTATTGAGGATCAGCCTTACGTTGATTATGTGACTGATGTTCAGTTGTTTCTAGATATCAACGGTGAATCGTCGAGCCTCGATCACCTGAGCGAGGTGGAGGGTTCACGGGCAGTCTCTGTTCTGGTCTCTGCACCAGCCATAAAACATAACATTACGCTTATTACATCTACAATGGAAAATATATCCAGTAAAACTTGTCAGTGTGAAGCATGAGCCAAAGCCCAAAAACCATAGTGAAACATCCTGTACTTGAACCAGCATCAGATTTCTACAGGCTGCGCAGGGATGGTATCGGCTTTATTGAGCAGATGTCAAGTCGGCTATGGACGGATTATAATAATCACGATCCCGGTATTACAACGCTGGAGGTGCTCTGTTATGCGATCACCGATCTGGCTTATCGCATAGGGTGGGACATCAAGGATATTCTTGCGCCGGAAACGCTCTCCACCGATCCGGCCATGCCCTATCCGGATCAGGCGTTTTTTACCGCAAGAGAGATACTGACCATAAATCCGGTGACGACTGACGATTTTCGTCGTCTGCTCATCGATCTCCAGCAAATCCGTAATGCCTGGGTGGAATGTTCTTGCAAAACGAGTTATTATGCATGGTGTGACAAGGGTCAATTGCGGCTTTCTTGCCAGAATCCATTGGATGTCTCTCCATCGACCGTAAAAAAAGTCTCTTCTCTTGGACTTTATGAGGTGAGTCTGGAGCTTGAGGCTGACCCGGAACAGGGCGATCTTAATGATCGCAAGGTTGAATATTCCTCTATTTTTCATGATGCTGATGGCGCTCATTCCACCATTATGGAGCTACGTTTTCCTTCAGTCAATCTTGCTGATGGAGAGTTGTGGCGACTTTTTCTTGATGGCGCAGAGAGTACGGATGATGGGTTATTGCATGTGACGCTTTCACGTCTTGGTGCGACCAAAACTTATAACGTTTTCAGTGAGAGTAAAGAGGAAAGCCGTGATAGCTATCTTCGGAATCATTGGCGTACGGTTTTTTATCTTGATTTTACCATCGATTTCACCCATATCCTTGCTGACAAGTCTCAGAAAAAAGAGACTCTTCACATCAATCATGCGACGTTGCGTGTGTACAGTGATGTCAGTGTCAAAACGGCTATGACAACTGAAGTTTTGAAAACCATTTTGGAGAACAAGCGCTCCGATGGCTTTGTTCAGCGTTATCGCAGGAAGGCGAAGGCCGCGCAGGCTGCTGTTCAGAGCGCGAAGCTTGCATTGCTTTCGCATCGTAATCTGGATGAAGATTATTGTGTTGTTACTGTCGTTGGTATTGAGGAGGTTGCGGTGTGTGCCGATGTCGAAGTGCAGCCTGACGCAGACATTGAATGGGTGCAGGCTCGTATCTGGTTTGAAATTGAACAGTATTTCAACCCGTCAATCCGCTTCTATACTTTACAGGAGTTACAGGAGGCGGGTGAAGCAGTTGAAGAGATATTCAACGGGCCGGAACTCAACTGCGGCTTTATTAAAGCCGATGATCTTGAGAACGCATCACTGAAGACTGAGTTGCGTGTTTCGGACATTATCAACCGGTTGATGGACATTGAGGGCGTTATTGCAGTCAACCGGATGCTGCTGACCAAGTATGATGCTGAAGGAAATGTTGTCAAAGGTGCCGCAGACCCGGAACGTAATGGTGCTGCTCCAACATTTGATCCAAATAAAACGAGTGCATCCTGGGTATTGTCTGTCAGTAAACAGCACCAGCCTCGGCTTTACAGGAATGCTTCACGTTTTCTGTTCTATAAAAATGGCCTTCCGTTTTTGCCAAGAATGGATGAGGTCTTCGATACTCTGAATCAATTGCGTGGTGAGGCTGAACGTCCGAAATTGAACAGTGTTGACAACGATCTGAGTATTCCGACAGGAAGATACCGAGAGCGTGATGACTATTATCCGGTACAATACAGTCTGCCTTTGGTTTATGGCACTGGCCCGGAGGGAGTCCCTGCCCATGCTTCAGCACTACGTCGGGCACAGGCTAAACAGATGAAATCTTATCTGATGGTGTTTGAGCAGATGCTTGCCAATGCCGTGGCACAACTTGCACATACCGCTGATCTTTTTTCCCTTGATCCTGATATCAGGCAGACCTACTTTGTCAAGATGTTCAGTGAGAAACTGATCCAGGGATTTGATGAGATCAAGGGTGATAACTATACTGAAGAAGCCCTGGAGGGGATTACTGAAACCTTGCCTGAGTTTTTTCAGCGGCGTAACCGTTTCCTTGATCATCTGCTGGCGCGTTTTGGTGAACAATTCAGCGAGTATGCGCTGTTGCTGAACACAGTCTATGGAAAGCAGGTGGCTCTTGATCGTTTAATTGACGACAAGATCTCTTTCCTTAAAGCCTACCCCGTGATCAGTCACGATCGCGCTAAAGCTTTTGATTACCATCATGGGTTGTTTTTACAAGAGAACCAGTCATGCATCAAAAAGCGCATCAGTCTGTTACTGGGTTATCCAGATCTTACTTTTTTCTTTACCGGCACTCATCCAGCCTATGGTCCGGGGTATACTGTACCGTTTGAGTTAAAGGATAAAAACAATAAAATATGGTTGAAAGGAAAAATCACTGTACCGGCTTTAACTCCTGAAGAGGCTGAAACAGATGCATTCCGGGAACTTCTTGTAAGGATGTATCAACCACACTCTTATCATATTGTTCATAAGCATACAACAGGCCTGTTTCAGCTTGCCTTTAAAGACAAGACAAGAAAACTGAATTCGGCGTATCCGGTATTGTTCAGTAAAAAGGCTGATGCAGAAGAGTTACAGAAAGAGTTGCAGGCATGGAGTGCAAATGAACGGTTGATTGTTGTGGAGCATCTGCTGTTAAGGCCAAAGTTCCCCGGTGATGCGCTCTATCCGGCATGTACCGAAGCTGGCTATATAACTTGCGGAGACGAGGATCCCTATTCGTTTCGACTTACTTTTGTTATGCCCGGCTGGATGACGGTGTATACCAATAACCTGGAGCTGCGTCGTTTTGCTGAGCGGACAATCAGGGAAGAGACCCCTGCACACCTGCTCGGAAAAACCTGCTGGGTGGGTAATAACGATGGCCAGTTTGATCGTTTTGAACAAGCATGGAATCACTGGCTCACCGTCAATTCGACATTTGACTGGACAGAAGAGCGCTTGCAGGAACGGGTGGAATGGATTCTTGCATCTTCTCTGACCACAACGGCTTCAGAAAACAGTGTATGCCAGTGCGCAACAGATATTCTGGCTGCATACGGCATGCAATTTTTCCGATGGATGGAAGAGAGGGTAATGGCAGGGATTGTGTTCGACAAGTTTGATGAAACAACTCCATTTATACCTTCTGCCGTCAGTATACCTCATGAGCTTATCGAGGATGAGGCGACGAACAAAGGCACAGCGCAAAGCATTAAAAATTTTCTTGATAGCCGCTATAGTACCTACAAGGAGGTCTCTTATCGGCTTTGGAATGTTGTGAATCTGCTCAGTAAGCTGAGAAATATCTATCCTGTCGCAACCCTGCACGATTGTGATGCTGGCAGTGATATTAACCCGGTACGTCTTGACAATACAGCCCTTGGAGGCTCTTCGTTGAGTTCATCATCCGAAACTACCTGATAACGGCCAAATAATTGTACCATGGAATCGACACAAAATAAGTATCCGGTCTTTGAAGCCAATCAGGTGCTTACCCGTGGCCACCTGAATAATATTGTAAACTATCTCGATGAACAGGATCGTCTTACGCGTGCCAACCTGATTGGGGTTGGGATTACTTGCGGTCTCGATATAATGTTTGATGAGAAGAACAAGACGATACAGGTGTCGAAAGGCGCTGGCGTTACTTCAAAGGGCTTCCTTGTCGTTATGCCCGAAGAGGGTTTGACACTGGTATCCTATCGTGCGGATTATAAGGTTCCCGATCCTGCAGAGTATCAGGAGTTCATAGATCCTTCTACAAAAAAACAGTATCCATTATGGGAATTATTCCCTGCAGGGGAGCCGAATACTGATCTTTTGGAGAAACTTGATCTTACCGACAAGGTGGTTTTCCTGTTGTTTGAGCTGAAAAAAGAGTCGCTGAGCAACTGCAGTCCCAATAATTGCGACGATAAGGGTTCTGAAGTAACGACTCTTGTAAAACCATTGTTGATCGCAAAAGCTGATCTGGATAAAATTATTGATGCTGTGAACAAACTCGGCGGCACCGTTATATCCGGTGATCCAGAGACGACATTTATTCAGCGCTTGCAATTGAATGATATTCGTCTGCCGCGTCTCAACCTACCGAGCAGTAATCCGATAACATCCAATGATATTTTCTTGGCCTATATGAAGGTATTCAGTGATGGTTCGTTGTTGCTCTCGACTGCTGCGGCATTGAGCAAAGCG
Source organism: uncultured Chlorobiaceae bacterium (assembly GCA_903874585.1). Taxonomy (GTDB): domain Bacteria; phylum Bacteroidota; class Chlorobiia; order Chlorobiales; family Chlorobiaceae; genus Chlorobium. The sequence goes on from CAIQSY010000223.1 coordinate 25,557, forward strand.
TACTATGCATTCGAGCCACTTTTGCATGATATTTATCCTGTTGATCCCTTCAACACTGATTCTCTCAATTTCAACTCTCAGTTTGATCGTCTCTACAAAACTTTGGCAGCAAGCGACAAAGTTTATTTACTGCAATATTTCTATGATTTTTTTGATGATCTGATCCGTGCGTACGATGAGTTTCGTTGGAAAGGTGCCGATTTGGTTTGTGGATGTTGCCCGTCAGAAGATCTGTTTCCGCATCATTTGATGCTGGGGTTGTTATATCCAAAAAATCATACGGGCAATTATTCTCAGAAATTTCTCGCTTCACCCGGTCTCAACCAATGCGCTGAACGTTCACGGGAGGTTGTGCAGCTCTTTATGCGTATTGTTGAGATGATTCGGTCCTTCAGTACGGAGTTGCCGGAAAAGAGTGATATTCGTCTTACCCCCAGCATCCTTGGTGACGGAGCCTTGTCGGACAAGGCCATTCCCTATTATTATCTGCAGACCGGTACTCCTCCATTATATCAGCTTTGGAGTTATGAAAAAACGAAGAGCAACCGGGCTAACCAGAATTTGAGCTATCGATATAGCGACTATAAGCCTGCTTCAGAGTTTTCGTTCGTCAGCGACCCCTTAAACTACGACTTGGAACCTTACAATTTCCTTCGAATAGAAGGTCATCTTGGTAAAGGGTATCAAGAGGTAATGAAATCACTTCTTTCAAAGATTTCCGCAAATCGGTTGCCAATTGATGTGCTCGCCTTGCGTAGTGGAGCAGCAGAGACTCTTTATTCGTCAAAAGTACTTCAGTCTTCTTTGAGTACATTTTTGAAAAGCCATCCGGGCATTCAGCATAAAGCGGGGGTTCCGTCAGGGGGAACATTTATTCTGGTTTATAGTGATACCCCATCATCTCATGCCAATGGCCTCTCGATCAAAGCTGAGACGGTTATTGCAGATTTTTATCTGCCTTACCGAATAGCTGTGCCGGATATTGTTTCGAGCATTATTGTCAAAGAGTGCGAATATAAGTGGATCGACTCATTGAAGCATCTGAATTATATTGCATTACGTGCTTATCGACCAGAAAAAACAACGAAGGCGCCTGCCGCACATGAACATGAATCCGTTCGTCTGAAAGACAATTATATCATCAGGATATACAAGTATGACATTCAAAACCAGTCTCTCTTATCAGGAAATAATGCAGTTGATGTTGTTATACCGCTCAACGGGGCATTCAGTATTAAAACCCATAAGCTTGCAGCCGTTGCCAGGAAGCTGAATGCACAATTTCCCCTTGGAGTTGTTTTTGATCATCTCGCTGGCACCGATAAACTTGTTATCCGATCAATTGATGGCCAGAAATACCGAATTGAATTAGGCGGAATACAGGGCAACCAGATTCGTTATGCCTATGAAAATGGTGTGATCTATCGCTGGCAGAGTAACCTGTGGGAAGTGATCGATGGTCAATTGGAGCGTGGGTTGCTGTGCCGTACTGCCGGCAGCAAGTATAATGAAAAAGAGTATCAGTGGTTACATCAAAATTTTTCGCCTGTACTTCTTGACCCTCTTCCAGCTCCTACAGTAAAAGAGGTTATTGCATGGGAAAAGATGACATTGAATCGGGTCAGAAAATATCAGAGCGCCCTTCAACTTCCTGTGTATGCATCGGTACTTGTTCCGGTCGCTGATGCTATTGGCAACATTGATCCAAAAGCAACAGTGGTTGTCATTGGAAGTTGGGCAAACGGAAGTTGGGTGTCAAGAAACGATGATGACAATAGGGCAAGTGTCAGTACTCAGCAGTTATGGAAAACATTCCTTGAACTTCGGAACAAAGTAACCGGAAAATCTGGCCACAGTGGTATTGAATTGCTGGTTGACAGCACTCAGGATATCACATCCGGGATGATTAACTGTTCAACGGGTTATACAATAACGATTTTTAAGGGGAAAAAAGATGCACAGAGGGGATTGCTTCTGGAAAAAAGGAAATAACATAAAACGGAAAAATCCACCAGCAAGCCTCCGTTCAGGTTCATGTTTACTTCTTACGTCTTTTTGCAGTTTTATGACCGAACACTACATGCGCTCGAACATTATTCCAACATCATTACGCACTAAATTATCACTACCCCATCACTTCGCTTACTGGTGGACTGTGCAGGGCTGTTGTCTTGGTCGTTCAACCTTGCTCGGTCTTATAACCTTCAGCAACCATTCCCCGCATCAGGACGTTACATAGCAGTGTACCGTCTCACTCAGTGGGAGTATTATACAATACCACTGTAAGTTTTGCAAATTTTTTTATTATATGGATCTCCAATATCACAAGATTAGACGGCAATTCCTCAATCTTGAATTCAACGGAACCGAAGCAGAGGGAGTGGCTTTGCAGCATCGTTTGTCCGATATATGTGATCAATGTATTCTGCCAGCTCTTGAAGAGGTATTCAACAGATTGGTTCCGCCTGATACATTTCTGACCATCGACAGGCTGGAGATTGATGCCGGAATAGTGACTATCAAGAGGCTGGAGTCAGAGTTGTCCGAAAAAATCACTCATGCCCTGACAAAATCGCTTCAAGAATTATCAGGATCAGGTTCTTCAGCCTCTTCACATGGCGCTGGCAATATTTCATGTAAAACGGAAGGGGAGGGTATTAGTGAAGCGTTCATCTTTTTTTTGAAAAACGGGACTCTGCCTTGGTCGTTTCACCTCTCTCCCGACTCCGGTTTTGAAGAGATGGTTCAACATTTATTGAGAGAACCGGAGAGGTTTGGAAACACTCCTGAACGTATCAGACGAGAGGTTGTTGATGTGTTAACGTCCGCTGCGGCGCGAAAGCGGCTGGTTCATCAGTTTTCTCCTGTTTTCCTGGAAACCTTGCTCACCCTGATCTCACCTGAAAGGAGCAATGTACTTGGAAGCCTTTTGCAATGGAATCGCAGTTCAAATGTGCTTCCGATACATGAGGTGACGCAGCGTGAACGACTTCTGTGGGAACGTGCGTTTGCATCTCTTGCATCGGGGAGCCCCTTTATGGAGGAGATGATTGTTGTGCCAACTCAAGCGTCTCATTCAGAAGCTACAGGTATTGGTGAAGCGTTCATCTTTTTTCTGAAAAACGGCACTCTGCC
>CAIQSY010000224.1 GCA_903874585.1 uncultured Chlorobiaceae bacterium
AGGTGATATCAATCGTTTCGTCACTTTTAATATCGCTGTTTTTCAAGTCGTTTCAGACCTTTTTCATTTTTTTACCGGACGCTACTGGAATCAATAATAGTCATCCTCCCGCTGATGACGAACGGCAAGAATGGTTATGATAGCTTGATCCTCGATTTCAAAGAGGGCGACATAACCCGATCTTCCGAAAGAAATGAGGAGTTCCCGAAGCAGTGGATTTTCCGGGACAGCTTTTCGACAACTGAAAGGAAACTCCCTTAAAAAGTCAATCCCTCTCGAAATTGCATCGAGAGCCTCTTCAGCCACCTTCAGGTCTTTTTCAAGAAGAAATGCATAAAGCCGAACCAGATCCTCTTTGGCTTCAAGGGTAAAGCGAACGGTGAATTTCACGACCTGTTCTTTTTGGCTTTGGAGAGCATTTCCTGAAGCTGCTCAACGATAAAGTCAGCATTCTCGTACTCTCCGATGCTACGGGCACGCTCCCCCGAAAAAAGCCCTCGCGTAATGAATTCCTTCTGGCTGATCCTGCGGTCAATGTTCGCCCGGATAGATGACTCAATAAATGAAGAGAGGGTTTCTCCATGTTGTAAAACCTGTTCGGCGGAATTGCGAAGCTCAGGTTCAACCCGAAGCGATGGTAATGATGCGCTTTTCATACGTCTTGTTATAATGATGTAGGCATGGCAAATGCAACACAATATACTACTGCCTGACCGGAAATCTGCAAACGCTTCAACCATCCTGCTGCATCAAGCACGAAAGGCAAGAGATCAATTCGCTGGCCGTTTTACTCACATGTCTCAATGTTCTCTTACCATTTCAATAACTACAAATATTGTGCGATATTTGTTAGTTTTAAACCCTTCATTCACCGTTAAACGAACATTGATTATGAAACTGCACACACTTCTTATTGGTCTTGTCGCTGTAGGTGTTCTCACGTCTTGTTCAAAAAAACCCGAGCCTAAAGTGACACCGGTACCAGCTCCAGTACAGCCAGCCGCTCCCGTGCTTCAACCACGCACTGGTGAGCCTGTTCAACCTGTTACAGCTCAAGCAGTTAAAGATGCTGCAATGGTCGAACTGGGTAAAAAACTTTTTTTTGATCCTCGCCTCTCAAAGTCAGGCTTTATCTCCTGCAACTCTTGCCACAACCTCAGCATGGGTGGCAGCGACAACCTGAAAAGCTCTATCGGGCATAAATGGCATCAAGGACCAATCAACTCTCCAACCGTCCTGAACTCATCAATGAATCTGGCACAATTCTGGGATGGGCGCGCAAAAGACCTCAAAGAGCAAGCAGGCGGACCAATCAGCAATCCTGGCGAAATGTCGTTTACGCACGAACTTGCTGTTGGTATGTTACAATCAATTCCTGGCTATGTCGAAGAGTTCAAAAAAGTCTTTAAATCGGAAACCATTGATATCGACCAGGTAACGTCAGCCATTGCAGCGTTTGAGGAGACACTGGTAACACCTAATGCAAAATTTGATAAATGGTTACAAGGTGATGATAATGCTCTTACCAAAGAGGAGCTTGCTGGCTATGAATTATTTAAAAGCAGCGGCTGCACAGCGTGCCATAATGGTGTCGCATTAGGAGGCAACTCATTCCAGAAAATGGGAGCCGTAGAGCCATACAAATCGAAGAATCCAGCCGTTGGGCGTTTCGCAGTCACAAAGGATAATGCCGATCGCTTCAAGTTCAAGGTGCCAACATTGCGCAACGTTGAACTCACCTATCCTTATTTCCATGATGGAGCTGCCCCAACACTCTCAAAAGCAGTTGAAATTATGGGTCAAATTCAGTTAGGAAAAACCTTTACGCCAGAAGAGAACGCCAATATTGTCGCCTTCCTGAAAACCTTGACTGGTGATCAACCAAAATTTGAATTACCACAACTTCCACCATCATCCGATACCACACCGGCTCCACAACCATTCGGTAAGTAACAGTATCAGAACAACCTATCAGTTTCAGGAGAGAGCGCTGTCAAAAAGCTCTCTCCTATCTTAACCTTGATTACTCCTGATTTTCCTGATTGCTTGATTTCCTTTCTCAACTTTTCATATCGCATAATCAAGGTTCACAACTACTCCATGGCGCTTACTCGTACCGACACGCTGAGTTTCTCTTTCGCGTTGCCTTTAAAAGTGCCACGGACGGGCGGAACATCGCTGTAGTCGCGACCTGAGCCGATTTTGATATAGCGGTCATCCACAAAGATTGTTTTATGCGTGGGATCCATGCCAATCCAGCCCTGCTCTCTGCCACAATAGACTTCGCACCATGCGTGGCTCGCTTCGTCACGTCCGTCGGGGGTGCTGCCTCCGTAGAGATAGCCGCTGACGTAACGGGCAGGCACGTTCAGATAGCGACATGCCGCAAGCAGAATATGGGCAAAATCCTGGCAGACACCACGTCCGAGCGCCATTACAACGGTGCTTGTGCTGTGGACGTCGGTAATGCCGGGTTCATAGACAAAGGAGTCGTTGATATGGCGGCAGATAGTTTCGGCAAGAGTGAAGTTATCGGTACCAGCAGCAAATTGTGCGGTAAAGTCGCGAATTGCCTGATCGAAATGCACATAGCGGCTCTGGCATAAAAAATCCATCAGAAAAATATCCTCATCATCACCAGAAGCCGATCTCCCTTCGCCAGTTTCAACCACGGAGGTTGCCGTAATATTAACTCGCTTGTGGCTCTGGAGAAGGTTGAAGTGGTTCACCGTGTTACCGTAAAAATCGGTGTACTCAAAAAGTGTTGCTGGCGGATCAACCTGGAGCTTGAAACTGGCACAGCGTTGCGGCGCTAAGGGCGAATTGTCGGGGTGAAGCCGTACTTCAGTCGCTGTTTCATAAATCGGATTATCGTATTCAAACAGTGTCGAGTGTTCAACTTTAAGAATCATGCTGATAACAGTTTACGTCAATTTATTGCTGCTGCTGCTGTTGTTGTGCCTGGCTCCAGTTTGGTCGCCCTCCGGCAACGCCGGTAAAGGGCAGCGCTTCGTCACTCGAGTCTGATTCAATCTCCGGCGTGTGGTAAGCAAAATAGGTCAAATGTACCTGCGCACCTACTTTAATCAGTCGCTGTTCAAGATCCTCCAGATAATCGTGCAACCCTTTGTCGTGAATATCTTCAACGGTGGTGTAGCTCAATTCAGCCTCAAGCTTTCCGATAAGCCGATCGGCATTGTTAACATAGCGGTGGCGTGAGCTGCCCGATATGCGCCACAAGGCATCTTCCGCCGCACAGACCGAGAAGTTAATGCTTCGCGGAAATGAGCGATCAAGAATGAGAAAACGCAAAATGTTATCGGGATCGATTTTTGAGAGATAGACTTTGCGAAACGCCTCCAGCGCACTGCAACTTTTCAGCACTGCCATCCACTGAATAATATCCTCCGAACCAGCCACAATCTCCGCCTGATGGTGCGCTTCGGAAAGCAGCATGTGGTACTTTACGTCAATCAACCGCGCAATATTATCCGTTCGCTCAAGATACTTGGCAATCTGGATAAAATCCCACCCCTCATTGTGCGAAAAAGTGTTATCAGTAATGCCCTGAAAAAGGTGCGAGGCATTCTTTATCTCCTTATAAAACATGTAGGGATCGTTATGCACAACCTGCGGTGTAACGCTCTGCAATGAGTGATAGAGGTTATTGACCTGCTCCCACATTTCGCTTGAAATGCTCTCAATAATGCTCCGCGCATTCTCCCGCGCCAAGCTGATGCTGGAGATAATGGAGTTTGGATTGCTCTTGTTGAACACCAGATAATCGGTAACACTCTCCGCTGAGTAGCTCTCGTACAAGCTATTGAAGCGCTCTTTATCGCTGGTAACGAGAATCAGGGCAATCCAGTAATTGGGATTATCCACATGGGTAATTTTGTTGAGGTCGAGCAGCAGGTTGAAATTGACATCAAGGAACCTTGCGGTATTCTCTGCCCGCTCAAAATATCGGCTCATCCAAAAAAGTGATTCAGCAACACGACTTAACATGATAATAATAGAATTGTATTGAGAAATGCCATGCGAAAGCACCGTTATTCATCAACAACCCACGTATCTTTACTGCCGCCACCTTGCGATGAGTTCACCACAAGTGAACCGCGCTTAAGGGCAACTCTTGTAAGACCGCCGGGAACAATGGTGATGTTGTTTCCATAAAGAACATAGGGACGAAGATCAATATGGCATCCCCACAGCTCCGTGTCGTGGAAAAAGCTTGGATGGCGTGAGAGCGAAATGGTTGGCTGGGCAATGTAGTTGCGAGGATTTGCCACGAGCATTTCGGCAAACTGCTCCTGCTGCTCCAGCGTCGATTCCGGACCAATCAACATGCCGTAGCCGCCCGATTCATTCGCGGCTTTTACCACCAGTGAATCGAGGTTAGCAAGAATATATTTCAAATCGTCAGGATTACTTGCAAGCCACGTCGGCACATTCTCAAGAATCGGATCTTCACCGAGATAATAGTTGATGATTTTCGGCACAAAGCTGTAGATCACCTTATCGTCAGCAACGCCGGTACCAATAGCGTTGGCAAGCGTCACGTTCCCTTTACGATACGCGTTCACCAATCCTGCGACACCTAATTTCGAGTCGGGACGGAACACCAGCGGATCGAGGTAAGCGTCATCAATTCGGCGATAGATAACATCCACCTGCTCAAGTCCGCGTGTGGTGCGGGTATATACTTTGTTATTGTTCACCACCAGGTCTTTGCCTTCGGTCAGCTCCACGCCCATCTGGCGGGCAAGAAAGCTGTGTTCAAAATAAGCGGAGTTGTAAATGCCGGGCGTCAACACCACCACATTCGGTTCACGACGGGCACTCTGCCCAATCTCCTGCAATGTACGCAGCAGCTCCTGCGGATAGTTTTCGATCGGGCGAATTTTGTATTTATCGAACAGCACGGGAAAAGCGCGTTTCATCGCCTGCCGATTCTGCAGCATGTAGGATACGCCACTTGGCGTACGCAAATTATCTTCAAGCACCAGATACTTTCCGTTGTGGTCGCGGATAATATCACTGCCGGTAACATGAATATAAATGCCAAGTGGAGGATTTATTCCCACAAATTCACGCCGGAAGTGCTGGCTGCCAAGAATAAGTTCAGCCGGAATAACCTTATCCTTGAGAATTTTCTGGCTATGATAAATATCCTTCAAAAACTCGTTAAGCGCTGTTATGCGCTGTGTCAGCCCTTTTTCAATGGTCTGCCACTCGTGGGCTGGAACAACACGAGGAATCAGGTCGAAAGGAAAAAGCCGCTCAACCCCTTGCTCTTCTCCATAAACCGTAAAGGTGATGCCTTGATTACGAAAAAAGATGTTGATAACTTCGCGGCGCGCTTTAATGTCGTCATTTGAGAATTGATCGAAGCGTTGCAGCATTTTATCGTAATGGGGTCGTGGTGTGCCATCGTGCGCAATAACCTCATCAAAAAAACGGGCTGTATCAGCCTCATAACAATCAAAGAAGCTACTCATAGTAGTCATACTTGTTGTTGGTAAAAAACCACTCTTTAAACGGAATAAAACTTAATTTATTTCGGTTATGTGTTAAATATACCTTAATAAATTAAAAAAGCGAGATAATTCTTACTTTTATGTTAGATTTTTATCCAAAAGCACCGATACCTCACCAGGGTATGAACGCGGCTTTTTTTCTGGCTCTTTTCAACATGGATGCGTCACTCGCTTCAACAAACTCAGTGACCATCGCTGCGGCATAACTGCTTATCAAGCTCATCACTTCAGTTGTTCAGCAGTTTTATCAAAAATGGGTAAACAAGCTCGGTTTGCTGCTCAGGTTTTGAGGGATCAATCATGTCATGCGGCAGCTTTACTTGGGCAGGAAATTCTATGACTCTAACCTTCGTGTTGTGCTGCCGCCACACATTAATCATGCTGTAAGCAGACTCGTTATTCACTGCATCATCAAAAGCATTCAACACAACAATCACCTTTTGTGCGGCTGCCGCGTCACATTGTGCATCAGCACGAATGGTAAAACCAAGGCGTAGAATTTCCGTAAGCGCATGATGCGAATATGCAGGATAGCCGTACAGAGGCTTCGCCTTTTCTCGCTTTGTCGGGTCCCACCACGTAAACGAATCGGGAGCTAATCCATAAAGATTCATAGCGGCACCGGTAAGCGGCGCTGGAATTTTTTTAAAGCCAAATGCCGGCGCAATGATGACAGCACCATTAAGATCATGGCGATGTTGTGCCGCCCATGCCGTGGTAACACCACCGGCTGAAAGCCCTATCATAAACACTTTATCGCCAAGACCTTGCGCAATATCAACCGTTGCATCAGCATACCTTGCCAGCTCTTCAGCTTTCAACCTGCCATGCTCACTGGTCATGCGGTTTGCCAGACCGTGATGTGGCAGCGGCGCAATCAGCACATTATATCCTTCAGCATACAAACGCTTGCCCAACTCGTGAAACTGGCGCGGGCAACTTGTATAGCCATGCACAAGAATAATTGCCCGTTCAGTGGTTTTATTGTGCGTCATAAGCTCAAGTGTACAGAGCGGATTCATTGCCTGCTGCTCCTGCTGGCGAAGTTGCTCGATAAGCTGCACAGCCTCACGGTAACTCTGCGCCGGTTTCGGATGCGACGGAATTGGCACAATATTCCACGGCGTGAGGATAAAAAAAACGATGGCAAGCAGTGCAGCAACAAGCGTAAGGAGGCGTAGCCACCATTGGGTTTGTTGCGTCGTTTTTGAGTTCATGGAGAGATGAAAATGATAATGAATGAAAACAAGCGATGAGTTAAAATAGTATAATCACTATTTTTTTCTTGTTACAGCAAGCAATTGTTCGTTATTATGATACAATTTTTTCATAACCGCTTAATGTAACACCATGAATATACTGGTTACTGGCGCTGCCGGCTTTATTGGTTCCAATCTCAGCAAACGCTTGCTTGAACGCGGCGATACTGTTACCGGCGTGGATAATCTCAACGATTATTACGATGTTTCGCTGAAGCTTGCGCGGCTTACTCGGTTGGAGCCGTTTGAGCGCTTTACCTTTGTAAAGGCTGATATTTCAGACCGAAGTGCTATGGAGGAGCTGTTCCGCAAAGGTGCCTTTGACGGTGTGGTAAATCTTGCAGCGCAAGCGGGCGTGCGCTACTCCATTGAAAATCCTCACTCCTATGTTGAAAGCAACATTGTTGGATTTCTGCACATTCTCGAAGGGTGCCGCCATCACGGCGTCAAGCATCTCGTTTACGCATCCTCAAGTTCGGTCTATGGCGCTAACGAAACCATGCCATTTTCCGTCCACGACAATGTTGACCATCCCCTTTCTCTCTACGCTGCCAGCAAAAAAGCTAATGAGTTGATGGCGCATACGTACAGTCATCTCTACAATCTGCCAACAACAGGCCTCCGCTTCTTTACCGTTTATGGACCTTGGGGAAGGCCTGATATGGCACTTTTCCTCTTTACTAACGCTATTCTGCAGAATAAGCCAATCAAAGTATTTAACTACGGCAAACATCGCCGCGACTTCACCTACATTGACGATATCGTTGAGGGCGTTATCAGGACGCTTGACCATGTTGCCGCACCGAATCCCGAATGGTCAGGCGCGAAGCCCGATCCGGGAACAAGCAAAGCGCCGTGGCGTGTGTACAACATCGGCAACAGCCAGCCGGTGGAGTTGATGGATTATATTGAGGCGCTTGAGCATGAGCTTGGTCGTAAAGCGGAAAAGGAGTTTCTGCCTCTTCAGCCAGGCGACGTTCCCGACACCTACGCTGATGTTGAGCAACTGATTCAGGATGTGCACTACAAACCAGCAACCAGCGTACCGGAAGGTGTCAAGCGTTTTGTTGCATGGTATCGCGAGTATTACGGAATAAACCTGTAGTGTAAAATCGATAGATGTATTGATTATCAGTTATGCCGCATTTCCGCAGCATAACTGATAAAGTAATGTTTAACCCATTACGGACGTGATGGAAAAATACCCTGAACAGCAATGCAAGCTGTCAAACCAAGTTCGGGGTTCAACAACGATACTGGCTGAGTTGCCTGCACCGGAGCATTGGCGGCAACGTCAACAGTGCCACCACTGATAATACTGTTACCACTGACCGGCAAACTTACCTCACCCACCGCTGTACCAGTAAGCGTTCCCCCTGTCGCCTTCAAATTAATGGTAGCAGGCGATGGTAAAGCAGTAGCAGAATTATATGGATAAAACTGTCGGAAAATACCGTTTTTGCCCACAGTGTTTTTTGATCTGCTGGGCATGTTCGATGGACTGCCAGTTTGCGTCGTAAGTGCATTGACCGCAATCGAGCCACTGACAGGCGCATTGCTGACAGACCCGTTCAAAAGCAGACTTACACGACCTTTCGCCATAAGGGAATCAGTTCCGCCACCCACTTTTGTAAATGTAGCCACATGAGTATGCGATGCCAGCGGTGCTTGTGAAGGGGTAAGAACAACAGCCTCAGTACCACGTTTTTCTCCTAAAGTCACACTCTTTGTTAATCCAGCCCCCAGTCCCGTACCAACAGGAACACGCCCGCGAAGATCAGGAAGCGCAAATGTTGTTCTGCCATCGCCGCCATACGTCGTCCCGATAACAGCATACAGTGCCTGATACTGCGTAATATTCAACATCCTACCATCCGCTGGCAAATACCCCTCCGGACAATAAGAAGCCGCAGTAAAACAGATCGACCCGATAAATGGCTCAGCACAACATGCCTGACTGATATTAGGCGTTGCGCCAACCAAAGCAATTACAGCAGCTTTTACAGCAAAAGAAGTACAATATTTTTTTAATGTTTTGCGCATAACTTTATTTAAAATGTTTGATGAAGAGAAAAAACGCTTCGGAGTCGCATGGAAATGAAACAATACTACTACAGCAATTTAAAATAACATCCAACTTTCTTAAACCTAATCGCTAACCATATAAAGCACATCAAATGCGGACGCACATCTATATTCCTTGCACCATCCTGATCAACAAGGCTTACTGATAATACCCCATCGACTCAATAATCAACCGCTTTTTATCGTGGCTCTCCATCTCAATTTTCAAAGCTGAAAGAGTAATGTTCACCTCCAGAAAGAAAAAAAGCAGTGAAACACTCAAGCTGAGCATACTGATAATAAAAATGCCGGAGAGTAGCAATGGAAGATCGAGATTGATGAGTGCACTGAGAAACAGCAGCAAAATGAGCCAGCTTGCACCAAAACAGGTAATACAGGCTAAAATAATAGCCAGACGAATGTAACGCGCACGTTTCCAGAGAATAGCGACCTCTTTATTCATACGGATGACATAGGCTTCCGGGCGGGACTCCAAATCGCCAAGCAGTGCACGGGAGCGGTCAATAATGCGACCAAGACGATTAGTCATGGTGAGAAGAAGAAGACCAAGGCCCGAGATAAGAATCATCGGGCCAATTGCGGTTTGAAGAATGGGAACAAGTTCCCTGAATGAGAGTGTTTGCATAATGAGCGGGCGAGGCCGGGCGAGGCATTAACCCTTACGTTTCTTTTTAGTGTGACCAGTAAAAAATGTTGCCTCTTTTCCGGCAGGTTTATAAGGTTTTTTGAAGCTCTTTTTTGCTCCTCCGTATGGTGACTCACGCTCACGTTCGCGCTCATCTGTTTTGGTGAGGCGAAGTTGACGACCACAAACGCGCACTTTACGCAGCTCGTGGAAAACATTATCGGGCATTCCCTGAGGCAGTTCAACGGTGCTGTAGGTCTCGTTAATCGAAATTTGACCAACTGATTCAGGATCAAGACCGCCTTCGTTCAAAATAGCGCCAAGAATATTGCCCGCTTTAACGCCATGCTCGCTGCCAACCTCAATGCGGTAGCGCTCCTTGCCTTCGTCGCCATAACTTTCACCACGGCTTTTGCGCTTCACCGATCCACCACGGTCGTGGTCGAACCCACGATCACGCTCTGAACCGCGATCTCTGTCAAATCCGCGGTCTCGGCTGCTGCTTGAGCGTTCGCGATCGTCGTTATATTTCGGCTTTTCGGGCTTGTTCGATAAGAGCAATGGCGTTTCGCCCTGTACCAGCGAAGCGAGTGCCGCTGCAGCGTCAAGCACGGGAACATCGTGCTCCTGGCAATACTGCTCAATCAGATTAGTAAAGAACCCAAGATCTTCAGCCGCAATACGGTCGGTAATGCGCTGATTAAACTTGGCAATACGCTTGTTGTTGATCACCTCCGTTGTTGGAAGCACCATCAGCTCAATACGGCTGTGCGTTGCTCGCTCAATGGCATTGAGCATGTTTTTCTCACGCGGTGACACGAATAAAATAGCGTCGCCAGAACGACCGGCACGACCAGTACGGCCAATACGATGCACGTAAGATTCAGTATCAGATGGAATATCGTAGTTGATAACGTGGCTGATGCGCTCGACATCAAGTCCGCGCGCTGCAACATCTGTAGCAATAACAATGTGCAGCACGCCGCTTTTAAGCTGCTCAACGGTTCGTTCGCGCTGGCTCTGCGGCATATCGCCATTCAAAGCAGCAGCGCCATAACCGCGCGCCTGAAGCTTTTCAGCAAGCTCAATGGTCATGGTTTTCGTGCGAACAAAAATAAGGATGCCATCAAATGGCTCAACCTCAAGAATTCTGGTGAGAATATCGAGCTTATGGCTGCCACCAACAATCCAGTAACGCTGACGAATGGTATCAACCGTGGTTGTTTTGGTTTGAATGGTTACCTCAGCAGGATTATTGAGATACTTCTGCGCAATGCGGCGAATTGGCGGCGGCATGGTTGCAGAGAAAAGCGCAACCTGACGATGGCTTGGCGTCTGCTCCAGAATCCACTCAACATCATCAATAAAGCCCATGCGCAACATTTCATCAGCCTCATCAAGCACAAGGCACTTCAGCGAATTGAAATTGAGCGTTCCGCGACGGATATGATCCATAACACGGCCTGGCGTACCAACAACCACATGCACACCACGGCGCAACATGCGAAGCTGAATACCGTAATCCTGACCGCCATAAATCGGCACAACATGGAAACCTTTGAGATGCTCGGCATAACGCTGAAACGCTTCGGCAACCTGTATGGCAAGCTCACGAGTTGGAGCAAGCACAAGAGCCTGCGGGTCAGTTTGCGAGAGATCAATATTGGAGAGTATTGGCAACGCAAAAGCGGCGGTTTTTCCCGTGCCTGTCTGCGCCTGACCGAGTACATCGCGACCGGCAAGAATAAGGGGGATGGTTTGAGCTTGAATTGGCGTTGGATTTTCGTAGCCAACATCCTGCAATGCCTGCATTAATGGTGCGGCAAGCTGAAGGGCGTTAAAATCCTGCGGCAAAATTTGCTGTTCTTCTTTCATAGGGAGTATTTCCTTTCCAGATCATTGATAAAAAAGCCTTGATATAAGGCGGGAGTGGTAGCAATGCAGGAAGGAAAACAATGAAGAAGAGTTCTCATCAACCGAAAACATCGGGGCGGCTTCTGGCAGAACCAAGAGCCATCGTATCGTCACAAACACTGGAATGTTGTCGTCAAAACGACCAGACATTTTTCCTGCGTCCTTTCGTCAGCATATTCACCACACATTAAAACGTTGTTATAGTACCATTTTTCTCAGCAAAAGACGAATCTATTTTAAGAGCGTGAACAGCGCCTCTTCTTCGCACATTTTTCTTACTTTTGAAACTCCACAAACGCGAGAATGCCACGATAAGATGTTATGGATGTTATGAAGAGTTTTTCCATGTTCTGCTACACCCTGCTCACTCCCCCGCTTTCGGGCACGGTTCGCCTCCTCAGCGCTCTGCACCCTAAACTCCGCACCTTTTTTGCCGTACGCCAAACGCTTTTCCACGACTTGGAGCAAAAGCTCAAAACGCTGCCCAACTCATCGTTCAGATTGTGGGTTCACGCGGCATCGGTGGGCGAATTTGAGCAGGCGCGTCCGGTGATTGCTGCACTGAAAGCGAAGCATCCCAACCTTCTGCTCTTCGTCTCTTTTCTCTCCGATTCAGGATACAACGCACGGAAAAACTTTGCCGATGCTACGGAAGTCTTTTATCTACCAACAGATACGCGCGCCAATGCCCGCAAGCTGGTGGCGCTGCTCAAGCCAGATGTGCTGCTGCTCATGCGCTACGACTTCTGGCCAAACCATTTGATGGAGGCGAAAAAGTATGGCGCAACGCTGATTCTTGCCGCAGCCGTGCTTCAGGCAAAATCGCCCTACTTTAACCCTCTGCTGAAGAACTTTTACCACGATATCTTTCACCTTTTCGACCACATTTACACAGTAGCAGCAAAAGATACGCTTGCTTTCAGGGAGAGATTTTCCTGCCCGCAAGCTGAAACTGCTGGCGATCCACGATTTGATCAAGTATTGCTCCGCAGCAGGAACACCGCAAAAGTTGCGCACCTGCAACCGCTTTACAACAATCATACAGTGCTTGTTGCCGGTAGCGTGTGGGAGCGCGATGAGCTGCTGCTGATTCCCGCATGGCAGGAGCTTGCCGCTCGCCCGTCGCTGGTGCTGGTACCACATCAGGTTGATCAAGAAAATATGGCGCGCCTCTACCATGAGCTGAACAATCGCTCACTGGCGTATGTGCCCATATCAGCCTTAACGGATAACTTCAATCCTGATAAGGAGATATTGGTTATTGACCAGACTGGTTATCTTGCTGAACTCTACGCGATTGCCTCATTCGCCTACGTCGGCGGAGGGTTTGGAGTGAACGTGCATAATACGCTTGAACCGGCGGTGTACGGCATTCCAGTGCTCTTTGGTCCACGCCATCACAACTCACCCGAAGCTGAGGAGCTGGTTGCTGCGGGTGGCGCCCAAGTGGTGCACAATCAGCAAGAGCTTGCTGCAGCGCTGCAAACATTGAGCGATACTATCGCGGAACGGAGAGAACGAGGCAGTGCTGCCGCCAACTTTGTGCAAGAGCGCACCGGCGCTACGGCGGTGATTACTGCAGCGATTGAGGAATTGCTTTGACCCATGCAAGCTGTTGCGGCAGGCAGATGCGCTTGAGGTCGTAGGTTGCCTGTGCAAAAGCCCGTGCATTGGCGCCAAGCCGCGCCCGCTCTGACGGATCATCAAGCAACGTGCAGATTTCATTCGTCAACCCTTCACCATCGAAAAAATTGACGAGGCGTCCCGTTTCGTTGTGACGGATTGCTTCGTGCAGTGGTTGTGTATCGCTGGCAACAATGGCGCAACCAGCGCTCATTGCTTCAAGCAAGCTCCACGAAAGTACAAAGGGATAGGTGAGATAAACATGCACAGTTGAAAGCTGAAGAAGCTGCACAAAGTTTGCGTAAGGAAGTGTGCCAAGAAAATGCACCCTCGCCCAATCAGCGTCGCTGATGTTTGGACGAACTTCGTCAGTAAAAATCTCCTTCCACGTGCTGCCATCCAGCGGCTTTGCACCGTAGCTGACCTTATCGCCCCCGACAATGAAGACGTGAGCTTTTGGACGGCGGCGCAACAGCTCGGGCAATGCACGCATAAAAATGTGGTAACCGCGATACGGCTCAAGGTTACGATTAACAAAGGTGATGACCTCATCACACCGAGTAAACGTTACCATACCATTCATGGTGAGGCTGGCGTCCGCATTTGGCTTCACCGCATCAGTATCAATGCCATCGTGCGCCACGGTAATGCGTGATCGGAACGGCTCAGGAAAGGTGCTCGCCTGCCACACCGTGGGCGATAATCCTGCATCTGCACTCTGGAAATGCAGAAGATTATTGAGATTTTTCAAACGCAGGCGGCAAGCGTCGCCACTCTCTTTCGGAGGAAATTCGGGATCGAACCCGACATCGGCACCCTGCAAATGGTAGTAAAATTCGCAATAGATCCCCATTTTCGCCGTTTGCCACACATCTTTCAAAAACATGCTTTCGCCCCAGCCGGGATGCGCAACAATAACATCGGGTGTAAAACCCTCCGCCTTCAACTGCTGCGCTGCACGAAAGCACGCTTCACCGCGAATGGTTTTCGTCTCAAAATCGCTCACCCATGGATGCAAACCTTTTGTAGTGCCGCGCTGCGCCGCATAGGTGCGCAACGTCACGCCCTGCCAATGCGTCACCGGCACCGGCACCGGCTTCATGGTCATTGCCACCACCGTATTATGGCGATCAGCCGCTAATGCCGGTGCAAGAAATTTGAACTGTCCGGGAAAATTCTGATGTACAAAGAGGACTCGCATGGTTCCAGAGAGTGAGAAAAGTGAAGGCGCTTCAAAAGAAAAACATCGCTAAAAATAAGGATTCGTTTCATTTTTCTCGCCTTTTGTTCACTCCCCTTTTTTCTGTATATAAGCCACATATTCCTTCGATAAAGGAACCAGCAATGAGCAATTATCCCCACTGAAAGACAGACAGACCAAACAGATAGCACCATGAGCTCCTTCTATTTTCTCGGTATCGGCGGCACCGCAATGGCATCAGTTGCCGTGGCACTTTCGCACGCAGGCCACGCCGTTACCGGCTCCGATACACAACTTTATCCACCAATGAGCAGCTTTTTAGAGGAGCATAACATCCGCTACTTCAATGGCTTTTCGGAGAAGAACCTGCACAACATTGCACCCGACACGCTTTTTGTGGTTGGCAATGCAATCAGTCGCGGAAACGAGGAGCTGGAGTATGCGCTCGATCATCATCTTGAGCTGGTTGCCATGCCTGACTTGGTACGACGCCACCTGATTGCCGAAAATACCTCAATTGTGGTTGCCGGCACGCACGGCAAAACCACCACAACATCGCTGGTTACATGGCTGCTGGAGCATGGCGGATTGAAGCCGGGATTTCTCGTTGGTGGCATTCCCGAAAATTTCTCTGTCGGCTGTCGTCAGTCGGGACGAAGCGACAATGGCTTCTTTGTGACCGAAGGTGACGAGTACGATACGGCGTTTTTCGACAAGCGCAGCAAATTCCTCCTCTATCGCCCCGACATCGCCATTATCAATAATATCGAATTCGATCACGCCGACATTTTCGACTCCCTTGAGGATATCAAACGCAGCTTCAGGCTTTTTGTGAACCTGATCCCCAGAAACGGCCTTTTGCTCGTCAACGGCGACGATGCTGTTGCTGTGGAGATTGCCTCCCGCGCGTTCTGCAAGGTTGAGCGGTTCGGGCTGAATTCGGATGCAGAGTGGAGCGCCACCAACATACACTCAGACGGTGACGCATCAACCTTTGACCTCATTCGTCAAGGCCGCGTCATCGGAACCATCCAAGTGCCGCTCTTCGGGAACTACAATATCATGAATGCCCTTGTGGCCATCGCGGCAGCAACCCGCAGCGGTCTCTCGATTGAGGCTATAACGCACGCCATGCCGCTCTTCCTGCGCCCCAAACGCCGCATGGAAATTGTTGGCACCTACGCCCGTAATATCACCCTGATTGAAGATTTCGCCCATCACCCGACGGCTATCAGGGTAACGCTTGAAGCGCTTGGGCAGCTTTACGCGGGACGGAGAATTATCGCCTGTTTTGAGCCTCGTTCAAATACTACCACGCGAAACATCTTTCAGCAGGAGCTTTCGGAATGTTTTGGCCCTGCCTCGATTGTCGTCATGGGCAAAGTGCACCGCCCTGATCGCTATGCACCCGACAAATCGCTCAACACGGCACTCCTGAAAAATGAGCTTGAAAAACAGGGCAAAACTCTCTTTCTTGCCGGCAAGGATGCATCAAACTATCCCGCTGATATTATAGAGTTTTTGCAACCACACCTGCAAGAGAATGATGTTATTGCACTGCTCAGTAACGGAAGCTTCGGAGGGTTAAAGCAGTTGCTGGTTGAGAGTTTGGGGTAACTGAGGGCACCTCGATACGGCCGTTGGCCTACTCGGCGACCAGAGGGCATCCAGTTAAACCAGGACGCCGAGTAGCGCGAAGCGCGTATCGAAGCGCTGGCAATATCCTCATATCAAATACTTGGCAACTGCATTATTGAGTGTCGCTTTATCATTGGCAGACAAGCTACCCATTTTGCGCACAACGAGTTCTTTCGGCAACGTAAAAAGCTTGAAACGGATTTTGCATGACACCATCAATGCTGCTGTTTCCCACTCCTGAATCGGCACATCGCTTTCCCACGAACTGTTTTTCGCTGAGGTGATCATGGCAAGCGTGAGATGATCGTGGGTTTCATTGAACTCTGTTGTTGAGATGATAACTGCCGGACGATGTTTGAATGCCCTCTTTTCAGTGAAAGGGAACGGAACTACGACAATCTCATAAGGCTTAAAGTTCACGCCACGCCTCCTCATCTTCAGGTGAATTCCACTCATTGAGCGTTGCAGAAATACTCTTTAGATAATCATCCGAAGGCAAGGTGATTTTTTTTAGCATGACATAATCCTCTTTCATTTCAAATAAAAGAGTATCACCGTTCTCAAACTTCGCGGCTTTACGGATAGAAGCCGGTATCGTTGTCTGACCTTTTGAGGTGATTTTGGCGATCTGCATCATTACTTTATATAGATTACTTTTCAGCAATAAAGGAATGTAAGGAGATAAGGAGCACATTACAATCATCAATAAACAAAAATATCTTTATGAGTCGCTTGGAAATCACAGCTCCGAAAGAGCGAGTACGCCTCGATACGGCCTTCGGCCTACTCGGCGACCAGAGGCGTCCAGTCAAATCCGGTCGCTGAGTAGCGCGAAGCGCGTATCGAAGCCTTGACCGTAATAAAAACTCAACACTCCCTCCGCACCCGCACCATATCCCCATCCCGCAACCCAAGTGCTTGAGCGGCGTTGCCGTTACATACAGCAATTTCGATGGTGCCGCTGCTGCCAGCGTAGGCAAGTGGCTGCTGATCGGCAACATCGCCATAGGTGGCTGAGAGTGGCAGCGGCTGGCAACCAGCAGCAGAGACCATCCACGCTGCTGAGCGATCAAGCAGATCAGCCTCTAGCGACGTTACCAGATTGCCAAAATGGTCGGTGTAGATGATACTCCCCTCCCACGATTGCCCATTGTCAGAGGTTGTGCTGCAAGGCATGGCAATTCGTGCACACGTCGATGGCTCTATGAGGTTGCCAAGCTCGTGCAGTGGCACACCAGCGGCAAGGTGCGCGGCAACTGGCGAAAAGATATCACGCCCATGAAAGGTAGAGCTTCGCGTGGAAAGCATGTAGCGTTCATTGGTGATCGTCATGCAATGCTGAATTGTTGCCGACTGCAAAAGCGGTGTGAGTAAGCCGTTGTCGGGTGCAAGAAAAGTGTGCTTGTCAGTTTGGAGTGCAATCACATTGCGGGAAGTCCCAACTCCGGGATCAACCACAGAGACCACAATAGAGCTTTCAGGCAAAAACGGCACCGATTTGCCAAGCATAAACGCCGCCTGCACCACATGCTGCGGAGCAATAGCGTGAGTAAGGTCGATAATGCGAGCGTCGGGCACAATGGAGAGGATGACGCCTTTCATCTGCCCGATAAACGTATCGGTCATACCAAAATCGGTCATTAACACAATCACAGGTGGAGTGCTACATTGCATAACAAATCAGTCAAGTGCTTTTTTATAAATCACATACCCAACACCAAGAAAGAGCAGATTCGGCAGCCATGCGGCAAGCAGAGGATTGAGTGCCCCTTGATAGCCCGCCATACCAACAGTGCGTTGTAAGCCGATATAAAGAAATCCCGCAAAGAGCGCTATGGTAATTTCGGAGGCGAGTCCCCCACGCTTTTTTTTTGCGGCAAGCGGCACCCCAATCAGCATGATAATAAGCGAGGCGAAAGGCATTGCGGTTTTAGTGTGAAATTTCACCAGTGAACGCTCAAGCCCTGCAAAACCGGCACGCTGTTTCTCCTGGAGATAACGATAGTGGCGGATAATGTTCATTTCATCAGGCTGAAGGTTCAGCTCTTGCAAGGCGGCTGGCGAGAGCTGCAGTTTTACCAGTTTTGACGGTTCAACTTGAAACACTTCACCCTCTTCGGAAAAGAGGCGCATTGAGGCATTCTGCAGTAACCACTGGCGTTTGGCGGCGTCATAACGCATGGAATCAGCATCAATGCGCGACAGAAGTTTGGCACCATTGAACTTTTCGATTGAGACGCTGCTCAACATGGCGCGGTCGGGTTCAAACGTGCCAATGGAGATTATCCGCCCGCCAGCTTCGACCAGATGGATATTGTGATTTGCCTGCACCTCATCGCTGTTTTGCTTGAAGTGGTGGAGTTCAAAGGAGCGTGTTAAACCAAAAGAGGTCGGAGCAATCCACCACGAATTGAGTAGGTTCATGCCCAGAATCAGCGCTCCCCCAAAAAGAAAAGGATAGAGAAGCTGAAGCATACTCACGCCGGCTGAGCGCATAGCGGGCAACTCACTTGAAATGGCAAGTTTGCCGGCAACAAGAATCGACGAAAGCAGTGCGCTGATGGGCGATATCACCAACACAATCGAGGGAATGGAATAGAGGTAAAACTCAGCGATCTCGAACGGCGTAAGATTATTATCCATAAACTTGTCGAGCTTCTCCACGATGCTGATGAGAATAAAGAGACAGAGAAAGGTCAGCAACGAGAAAAGAAACGCTTGAGTAAACTGCCTGAATATGTACTTGTTGAGAATTTTCATAGCCATATTCAGGCAGTGGTGTTGTGAAGCAATAAATTAGTAGCCAAAAATATCATCAACCTTCAACTCTTTGACGGTTCCGTATTTGCGCAGCGTTGCCATGTCAAGATTTTTAGTGTTGCCAAGCACCAGCATCACATGCTTTTTGTTGTTGAAATGGCTCTTGTGGAACTGCTCAACATCGTTCAGCGTCAAGGTTTGCGCGGCTTGATAAATATCCTGCCGAATGTCGTGGTCGTAACCAAGGCGCAACGCCTCTTCGTAATTAAAGAGAATTTCGGTTTTCACCAGCCGTTCGGTTGAGATTTTCTGCACAATGCCATTCTGTGCTGTTGCAAAGAGTTGTGGCGATTTTGGCAACTCGCGCATAAGGTTGCTGATGCCGTCCAGCGCTTCGGGCAGTTTATCCGCCTGCGTGCCGATGTAGCTCACAATGTAGTTGTGTTCGTTCTTCTGCTTCGGTGTTTTGAAGACGGAAAAAACTGAGTAAGCGAGCGCTTTGGCTTCACGCAACTCCTGGAATACGACGGACGACATGCCACCACCATAATATTCGTTAAAGAGCGTCGCGGACGGCACGATGGCTGGATTGTAGAGTGCGTCGCGCGTCAGCAAAATCATTTCAGCCTGCGTCATATCGTAATTGACCACGTACACCAGATTCTCCTTCTGCTCCAGATCCTTGAATTGATTGCTGACTGGCGGCGTTGTAAAGGTTGCTGGATAGTGGCGAACGGCACGCAACTCACCAAGCACTTCGTCTGCTGTCGCTGGACCATAGTAGAGAACCCGATGGCGATACTGCAAGAGTGATTTGATCTCCTCAAGCAGCTCTTGCGAGGTCACCTTTTCAAGTTCGCGGTTGCTGAGGACGTTGGTAAAGGGCGAATGTGCACCATACTTACCGTAGCTCGTCATTGCCTCAAAAAGAATCTTCTTTTTGGAGAGCTTGTCGTCAGCACGCTCTTTCATAACACCTGCTTTCAGATTTTCAAGCGCTTCATGGTCGGGACGGGTATCAACAAGAAGCTTCTCAAGCAGGCGAATTGCGGCTGCGGAGTTTTTCTGTAAGCCCGACAATTTCAGATAAACGTAATTGTCGGCAGTGAAGGCTGAAAAGCTTGCGCCAATTTTGTACAGCTCCTGGCTGAACTCCTTTGGCGAAAGCTCCGATGTGCCAAGATAGGAGAGGTAATCGAGCGCGAGATCAATCTTTTTACTGTTATTTTTGCCAATATCGAACACATAAAAGAGCGAGAATAACTCGTTTTCGTTATTGTGCAGATAGTGCAGCGTAATGTCAGGATTGACATCAAAAAAGCCGATATCCTTTTTGTAATCAACAAAAATCGGTGTGGTGGCAGCGGACTTCCGTGCAAGAATCTCTTCAGCAAAAGCAGAGTGTGTATCGCGATTGACTTTGAGCGGCGTAATCGGTGGTTTCTGGATTTTTGCTTCGCTTACGGGTGTGCCATGCTCTTTAAAGATTGCAACATAATTGTTGCTGTAATGCTTGCGGGCAAAGGCAACAAGATCAGCTTTGGTAATCTTCTGCAAGCGCTCGATTTGAGCGGTATATGCCTCCCACGGCATTCCCCAGATAAAGGAATCAACATACGCTTCAACACGTCCATGATTGGTTTCGTAGAGCTTGAGCTGCTCAATTTTGAGGTCGTTAATAGTTGCTTCAATCAGCCAGTCGGGGAACTTGCCCTCTTTAACGAGCTCAAGCTGTTCGAGCAGTTTCGCCTTGACCTCGTCGAGACTCTGCCCTTCGCGCGGTTTGCCGGTTAACAGATGGATTGAGTAATCCTTCATCATCACCAGCATGGAGCTGGCATCGAGCACTTTCTGCTTCTGATTCAGGTTCAGGTCGATGAGACCTGCCGTGTGGTTAAAGAGGATTTTATCGATAAGAGTGAGATAATCAGCATCGGAAGCGTTCACGCCATTAAAGCGGAAACCCATCACCAGCTCCTCCGACTCCGGTCCTTTCACTCGCGTAATGCGCGGCTCGGTAATCGCCTCTTCAACTGCTGGCGTAAAAGTGTCCAGCTCTTTTGGCTCGAGTACAGAAAACTTCTCGTCAATCAGCTTGATGGTTGCATCGGGGTCAAAATCGCCCGCAATACAGAGCGCCATATTGTTCGGCACGTAGTGGCTGCGATAATAGGTCAGTACATTTTTAATGGATGGATTTTTCAGGTGCTCCGCCTTACCAATGGTGGTCTGCGTTCCATAGGGATGTTTGTGAAAGAAGCCGGCAAAGAGATTCTCCCATATTTTGCGGCTGTCACTATCCATACCCATGTTCTTCTCTTCATACACTGTCTCCAGCTCAGTATGGAAAAGGCGCATCACTGGATTGCGAAAACGCTCCGCCTCAATGGTAAGCCACTGATCAAGCTTGTTCGCGGGAATATCGTTAATGTAAACCGTCTGCTCAA
This sequence comes from uncultured Chlorobiaceae bacterium, assembly GCA_903874585.1. Classification (GTDB taxonomy): domain Bacteria; phylum Bacteroidota; class Chlorobiia; order Chlorobiales; family Chlorobiaceae; genus Chlorobium. The sequence goes on from CAIQSY010000224.1 coordinate 21,093, forward strand.
CCCACGTGTAAGCGTTGGTGCCAGTAGCGCCAATTGAGCTGAGGAGCTTGTCGTACTCGTTAGGGACGGTATAGCTTGCGGCAACGTTGGAGAGCGAATCAATTTGTTTGTAGATAGCCGCACGTTTTTCAATACTGGCGGTTGAACGATACTCTTCGTAAAGCTCGGCGATCTTTTCAAGCTCAATATGCTCCTTCTTGTAATCGAGAGATCCTATAGAATCGGTGCCTTTAAAGAGCATGTGTTCAAGGTAGTGCGCCAGACCAGTGGTTTCAGCAGGATCATTCTTGCTGCCTGCACGTACTGCAATTGATGTGTAGATACGTGGCTCATCATGGTAAGGGCTCATGTACACGGTCAGCCCGTTTTTCAGGGTATAGATGCGCGTGTGGAGTGAGTCTCCAGAAACGGTGGTGTATGGATAGGGCTTTACGTCGTTCATAACTGTCATAGTGGGCGTACAGGAGATTAAGTGCAAAAAAAATATCCCGATGATAAGCATCGGAAGGGTACGTTTCATAAAAGGTTGAACATTATCCGGCATAAAAAAAGACAATAATGGGATTAAAAGCAGATAATTGCAACCGCAATCACATTGCATCACAAAAATACACCATTACCATGGAGTAACGATAATACGAGAAATGATTGTTGCATTGATTGTTACAAAAGATGTTAAAAAAGAGCAGAACGATTGTCTGGACGTGCTGTTTGCAATATTGGTATATTCTCGCTCAAAACGAATCAAGGTCGTTAATAGTTCTTTTCAAGCTCTTAATGGGGCGAAATCTTTCCGGCAAATGGCTGAAACCTTGCGGCGAGAGAAAAACACAAAGAAGTGAAACGCTTTTATGAGAAACATTGGTGAAACGTACAGATTAGTCAGTCCTTATCAACCAGCGGGCGATCAGCCAAAAGCCATTGATGCGCTTCGGGATGGCGTGCTATCGGGAAATCCCTACCAGACGCTGCTGGGCGTTACCGGCTCCGGCAAAACATTTACCATCTCCAATGTCATCACGCAGGTTCACAAACCAGTGCTGGTAATGAGCCACAACAAAACGTTGGCTGCCCAGCTTTACGGCGAGTTGAAGCAGTTTTTCCCAGACAATGCCGTTGAATATTTTATCAGTTACTACGATTTTTATCAGCCCGAAGCGTATCTCCCGTCGCTTGATAAATACATCGCCAAAGACCTGCGCATTAACGACGAAATTGAGCGATTGCGGCTGAAAGCTACCAGTGCTCTGCTGAGTGGGCGCAAAGATGTGATTGTGGTAAGCTCGGTCAGTTGCATTTACGGCCTCGGTTCACCTGAGGATTGGAAAGCGCAGATTATCGAACTTCGCACCGGCATGGAGAAGGATCGCGATCTCTTTCTCAAAGAGCTTATTGCGCTGCACTACATTCGGGACGATGTGCAGCCAACCTCCGGTAAATTCCGCGTGCGTGGCGACATTATCGACCTTGTGCCCGCCCATGACGAACTTGCTCTGCGGATCGAATTTTTCGGTTCCGAGATTGAAAGTATCCAGACCTTTGAGATTAATACAGGAGAGGTGCTTGGGGTTGATGATTACGCATTCATCTATCCCGCACGGCAGTTTGTGGCGGATGAGGAGAAGCTGAAAATTGCGATGTTAGCCATTGAAAATGAACTTGCCGAAAGACTGAACTACTATCGTGCCGAAAACCGCTTGCTCGAAGCGCGTAGAATTGAAGAACGCACTCGCTATGACCTTGAGATGATGAAAGAGCTTGGCTACTGCTCCGGTATCGAAAACTATTCGCGCCACCTCTCAGGGCGACCTGCTGGTGAACGCCCTATCTGCCTGCTCGACTACTTTCCGAAAGATTATCTGGTAGTGATTGATGAATCGCACGTAACACTGCCTCAGATTCGCGGGATGTATGGCGGTGACCGTTCCCGCAAAACCATTCTCGTGGAGCATGGCTTCAGACTCCCCTCCGCTCTCGACAATCGTCCGCTCCGCTTTGAGGAGTTTGAGGAGATTGTGCCGCAAGTCATCTGCATCAGCGCCACGCCCGGCGACCACGAGCTGCAGCGCTCTGGCGGCGAAGTGATTGAACTGCTTGTTCGCCCTACCGGCTTGCTTGATCCACCCGTTGAGGTGCGCCCGATTAAAGGGCAGATTGATGATCTTATGGCGGAAATCCGTCTTCATATCGGCAAGGGACACAAAGTGCTGGTGATGACGCTCACCAAGCGCATGTCGGAAGATTTGCACGACTTTTTCCGCAAAGCGGGCATTCGCTCACGCTATCTCCATTCGGAGATTAAAAGCCTCGAACGCATCCAGATTTTGCGCGAACTACGCACTGGCGATATTGATGTGCTTGTTGGCGTAAACCTGTTGCGCGAAGGACTTGACTTGCCGGAAGTCTCCCTTGTCGCCATTCTCGACGCCGACAAAGAGGGCTTTTTGCGCAACACCCGTTCGCTGATGCAGATTGCCGGACGCGCTGCCCGCAACCTCGACGGCTTTGTAGTGCTCTATGCCGACGTCATCACCCGCTCAATTCGAGAGGTGCTTGATGAAACCGCAAGACGCCGCACCATTCAGCAGCGCTACAACGAAGAGCACAACATCACGCCGCGTTCCATCATCAAGTCGGTTGACCAGATTCTCGATACCACGGGTGTTGCCGATGCCGAAGAGCGTTATCGCCGCCGGCGTTTCGGCCTTGAAGCGAAACCAGAACGTGCAGTTTCAGGCTTTCTTGATACTCTTTCGCCAGAGCAGACCTACACCATGGTTACCGAGCTGCGCCTCGAAATGCAGGAGGCGGCTGTTTCCATGGAGTATGAAAAAGCAGCTTATCTGCGCGATGAAATCAATAAGCTGGAGCAGGTGTTGAAAA
>CAIQSY010000225.1 GCA_903874585.1 uncultured Chlorobiaceae bacterium
GGCATTGCTTAAACCTGCACTCTCTTTGTTGGCTTGAAGGGTATAGGTGCTCTCCATGAGTTCGTTGAAATTGTAATGTCCTTCAGCGCCGGTAGTTACTCCTGATGATGTTGCGCTATATGGGGTGAGCATATCGCCATTGATGGTGCCGGCTAACAGTGCAAGTTCAAATCGGGATGTGTCGGTTGGGGCGCTTAAGGTTATGGTGCCAAGCTGCATGGATGCCGTCGCAAGTGCATTTAAGCCAACACTTCCTATAACGAAATGACCGTTGGGGCTGCTATTGGTGAGCGTTGTCCAACTTGATGGCATGGTTGCCGCGTTTTGCCATGTGGCGATTGAGCCTGCTTGTAACTCTAACTCTACTTGTATGCTTTGAACAGTGCTGCTTGGCGAGTTTACCCATAGTTCAACCGTTCGGGTTCCATCGGTATGGAGTTGTAGATTTTTGAATTCTACTTCAGGCGTTGTGGGAATTACTGAGGTTGTTTGCAACTCTACGTGCGAAAGTGGCAAGGTATCTTTCCAGAAGGTTACGCCGCCCGACAAGGTGTGGCGTGGTAATGAGGCTGATTCAGTGGTGAAGGTGTAGTCGGATGTTCCTGCAAAGGGATTGCCTGCCTCATCGGTCATTGCATCGTTCTCAATTGCAACATGGTAGCTTGTACCTGCTTGTAAATCGTCCGTTGGATTGATGATAACCGTGTTGCCATTGAAGGTTACTTGCGTGGTGTCGGTAACGTCAATCGTTCGGGTATCGCTGCCGTTGGTGATGACGATGTTGCCTGTGCTGGGTTTGACGGGTTCGGTGAAGGTGAGTGTGATGTTTGTTCCGGCAGAAATATAGGTTGCGTATGCTGAAGGGGTTATGGCTTGTAGATATGGGGGAACAATATCGAGAAGATCGGCTACAGGGTGTACACCGTCGTCTGCAAAGTTGAAGAATTCAACGCCACTGATGAGATCGCTGCCGTCACGGTCGGCGATCAAGTCTGTTACGGTATAGGCTGCATTGGTGAAATTGTAGCTGATGGAGTATTCCGCAAGGTTGCCGCTGAAGAGAACGGTGTCGTCATCGAAACCGCCATTGAGTGTGTCATTACCTGCGCCGCCTTGCAGCGTGTCGTCGCCCTCGCCACCAGAGAGATTGTTGGCATTTGCATCGCCCGTGAACATATCGTTGCCTGAACCGCCGATAAGGTTTTCGATGTTGCGGATGGTATCTTCGGTAACTCCGCCAACCGTTACGAGAGAGTCAGTAGAGCTCTTCAACGTTACAGATAGAGCCTCTGTTTTATCGGAATAGTCAGCCGTATCAGAGCCAGCGCCGCCATCGAGGGTGTCATTTCCTGCGCCTCCAGTGAAAATATTGTTGACGCTATTGCCTGTGAAAACATCGTTGCCTGAACCGCCAATGAGATTTTCGATGTTGCGGATGGTATCTTCGGCGACTTCACCAACGGTTACAATGGTGTCAAGGGATTCATTGAGGGTAACGGTAATGGCAACCGTTTTATCGGAGTAATCAGCGGTATCAGAGCCATCGCCGCCATCGAGGGTGTCAGCTCCTTCACCGCCAAAAAGGGTATCGTTGCCCGAACCACCTTCAATGCTGTTGGCTGCATTGTTGCCAATGAGAAGATCATCAAAATTGCCTGCAATGATGTGTTCGATGTTGAGGAGCACATCGGTTCCAATGGCAGCGGCATCATTGCCATCGGTGGAATATGCTGCACCTTCGGCAAGGTTAACCGTAATGCCAGCAAGAGCGCTGGGGTACTTGACGCTATCGACACCCTCACCGCCAACATAGGTGTCGTCCCCTTCGCCTTCACCGCCGATGAATACATCGTTGCCATTGCCGCCAAACGCCAAATCATTGCCACCCATAGCTGCAAGTATATCGTTGCCGCTATTGCCCCACAGAATATCGCTGGCATAGCTGCCGGTCAGGTTGTCATTAGCATCGGTGCCGGTGAAAATATAGTCTTGTGAACCATTGGAATAGATATCCGAGATACCCACAACATCGTGCAATTCATTTGCAACTGAATTAGTATATGAGTAACCTCCATCGATATTATTAACAACATACCAAACACTGCTGTCGCCTCCCCACTCACCAAACCCCCATGTTACGACCGAGCCGTCTGCGCGCAACGCCGCAAAAGCCCAGCTTGTAGAAAACACCTGCACCACATCCACGTCACCGTTCAGCTTGTCCGACACTGCGCTGCTGTCGCCTCCCGCATAACTGATCCCCCACGTTACTACAGAACCATCTTCACGCAATGCTGCAAAAGCATAGTATGCCGAAAACACCTGTACCACATCAATGTCACCGTTCAACTTGCTTGAATTATTACCTCGACCACCCCCATAACGATCCCCCCATGTTACCACAGAACCATCTTTGCGCAAGGCCGCAAAAGCAGATTGTGCCGAAAACACCTGCACCACATCCACGTCACCATCGAGTTCGTTCGCTACAATGCTGCTGTCGCCGCCATCGTAACTGCTCCCCCACGTTACCACAGAACCATCTTCACGCAATGCGGCAAAAGCAGAGTGTGACGAAAACACCTGCACCACATCGTGTAGTTGATTCGCCACCACGCTGCTGTCACCGCCATCGTAACTGCTCCCCCATGTTACTACCGACCCATCTTCTCGCAACGCAGCAAAAGCACCGTGTGTAGAAAACACCTGCACTACATCCACATCACCGTTCAGCTTGTCCGTCACTGCGTCGCTGTTGCCTCCCCCAGCACTATCTCCCCATGTCACCACTGAACCGTCTTCGCGCAAGGCAGCAAAAGCACTCTCTGCCGAAAAAACCTGCACCACATTAACATCGCCGTTCAGCTTATTCGCAACTGCGCTGCTGTTGCCTCCATAATCACTAGGCCCCCAGGTCACCACTGCACCGTCTTCGCGAATTGCTGCAAAGGCATATCGCGTGGAGAAAACTTGCACAGAATCCTCGGCCCAGTAACATAAACCTTTCCAACTATTCCCCCATGTTACTACCGACCCATCTTCGCGTAAAGCCGCAAAGGCTCCTGGAGCCGAGAACACCTGCACCACATCAACATCGCCATTCAACTGACTCGCCACTGCGCTGCTGTTGCCTCCACGATCACTTTCCCCCCACGTCACCACCGAACCATCCTCGCGAATTGCGGCAAAGGCATAACCATTAGACCACTCACCCATCGTATGGGCAGGAAACAACTTCGTGCTTGAACTCACTCTGTTGGCAGAAGCTGTAGTTTCTCCACCGCCTGTCCCTCCGCCGCCACCATCAATCAGATGCGCCACATCACGCACTCCATCAGCAAAACGATACTCTTCAACATTAATCACCAGATCAGTTCCATCTCGACCACCAATCTGATCCGTTATGACATAACCTGTCTGATCGGCATTGCGAGTAATGGTGTAATCGGCATAGTTTCCGGTGAAGATCACGGCATCAGTGCCGCTACCACCATTCATGGTGTCGTTGCCATTTTTGCCTTCGAGCACGTCATTTCCAGCTCCGCCTAAAAGCTGGTTATCCAGATCGTTACCATACAGATACTCGTTACGGTAACTGCCATTCACGACCGTACAAGCATCGCCCGCCTGCCACGTGCCATCAGCAAATGCAAACAATTCAACATGGGTTAACTGGTCAGCACCATCGCGCCCCGCCACTCTATCCGTTACAGTAAACACAAGGCTATTCTTGTCGAGAGTGATGGTGTAGTCAGCAAAGTTACCGCTGAACAGCGCCTTATCAGTGCCGCTACCGCCATCAATGGTGTCGTTGCCGCCGTTGCCGCTGATGGTGTCGTTGCCATCATAGCCATCAATGACATTCGAGAAGTTATTTGCAGCAAGAGTATTTGCTTTTGATGTACCAGCGTAATTGATTCTGCCATCTTCCTCTTTTTGACGCATGAATTCGAGGATGCCAAGCATTTCATGTTTAAAGAGCACATAATCAAGCGCAAGATAGGTGCCTGCGGTAAAAATGGTCAATATCTCATTGCGAAGACTATCAGGAAAATGGCTGAGCGATTCTATCCAATCACCAACTTGAAATGTTTCCGTATTACCAAGATGGTCATTGGTTAATAATGGAGTCCCTGATATTGGCGAGCCGTCAACAAGGTAATTTGTGAAATCTGCTGGTACGCCGTTACCTGTTGACGCAATACCATATTTTTGCGCAATGTTGTGAAACGCATTTGAGGAAGCGACATTTGCAGTACCTACGGGATCAAATGTTGCACCGGAAAAGCGGAACATTTGTGAAACTACCTCTGCAAGCCCACCTCCAAGCGAATGCCCAGTAACGGTAATGGTTGCTTCTTGAAACTTATCCTTCACCATTTTTGCAGTCTCTAAAGCGTAGGTGAATTGAGTATCCCAACTACTCGATGGTGAAGCGGCAGCTACATCTGCTTCTGTTGCATCCAGTACATCGTCAGTACCTCGATAAGCAATAACAATGTCGTTACCTTTTTTAAAAACAGTTGCTGCAAAGCCAGAATTGATACCCCACCATGAAATATCTTCAAATGTTGGATGTTCGGGAGACTCAGGGATTTGGTAAGTACCAAAATACCTCTTATTATGTTTTCATAAAGCAACCCATCAGCCAGAAAAATTGCACATGAAGACATCTGTACTGAATCGAAACAACATATCACCTGAGGTAGCAGGGCTGATTACACGTCTGGTTTCCTTAATACCATGGCCAGTACGACGCCAAGCTATGGGCGATGTCGTGGTGACCATATTGGACAGCAAGCCTCGGGTTGCCGAAAATGAATTTGGATGGAACCGTTCAGCGGTGGCTTTGGGAGTCAAAGAATTTGAGAGCGGCATTGTATGTGTCAATGATTTGACGGAACGACACAAGCCAAAATCTGAAGAGAAGAACCCTGAATTGCTTGAATCCATTCAGAAAATAATGGAACCATATAGTCAGGCAGAGCCTCGCTTACGAACAACCTTGCTTTATACGAACATGACAGCGCAATCCGTCTATAACGCACTTATTGCCGAAGGATGGTCAGAAGAATCGCTGCCTGCTGTTCGGACTATTTCCAATATTTTGAACCGTCAGAAGTATAGATTGCGAACGGTTCAGAAAACCAAAGTTGAAAAAAAACAGCAGAAACCGATGCCATCTTCAACAATGTCTGGCAAATGAATGCGCAGGCAGATGCTGACCCTGAAACGTTAAGACTCAGTATTGACACCAAAGCGACTGTGCATGTAGGCCTCTATTCACGAGGCGGAAAGTCTCGTGGAATCAAAGCCGTAGAGGCTTGGGATCATGATATGCGACCCAAGGAAAAGCTTGTTCCTGGCGGTATACTTGAGCCCGTCAGTGGTAAATCGTTCTTGTTTTTTGGCAGAAGCAACAAGACCAGTGACTTTATGGTTGATGGACTTGAGTTGTGGTGGAATGAGCGAAAGCAAGCCCTTTCTCATGTCAAAGAGTTGGTTCTCAATATGGATAATGGCCCAGAGTGCAGTGGGAGGCGAAGTCAATTTCTGTACCGGATGACCGCTTTTGCCGATATGACCGGACTTGGCATTCGATTGATCTACTATCCACCCTATCACAGCAAGTATAACAACATTGAACGCTACTGGGCAGGGTTAGAAAAATCATGGAACGGTTATCTACTTGAGAGTGTAGCAACCGTCATAAATCGTTCCAGCAGATTTGCTTGGCGAGGGATAGCCGCAAGGGCAATGCTGGTGGATACGGTATACCAGAAGGGTATCAAGCTCTGTGGCAAGGAAAAAAAGAATCTGGAAAAAAGACTGATGCGCTCACCAAGCCTTCGTTGGTGGGATATCAGCATCAGGCCTAAAACGGTATTTTTATAATGACTGTGTCCCTAAAGCTATCCATAAAACAGCGAAACGGCAGTTCTGGCTGCCGTTTCATACTGTTTTTCTCAAAGTTTAGACGTGAAC
>CAIQSY010000226.1 GCA_903874585.1 uncultured Chlorobiaceae bacterium
AGCAGCAATATCAGGCTCATGGGTCACCATAATGATGGTTTTCCCTTCATCATGCAACCCTTTGAGAATCTTCATAATCTCACTTGAATTTTTGGTATCAAGGTTGCCGGTCGGCTCATCGGCAAAAATGATCATGGGGTCGCGAATGAGCGCTCGGGCAATCGCCACACGCTGCTGCTCACCACCAGAAAGCTGGCTGGGAGTGTGATCCATGCGCTTGTCAAGCCCCACTTGGGCGAGACGGTTCATCGCCTCCTGACGAAAATCTCCCTTTAATCCACTGTAGATATGTGGAAGACGCACATTATCAACAATGCTCATGCGCTTCAGGAGGTGAAACTGCTGAAACACAAAGCCCGCCAAATGGTTACGCAATCCAGCCTGCTCATCCTCCGAAAGTATGTTGACATTCTTGCCAAGGATGCGATACTCGCCCTTATCAGGATTGTCTAACAGACCGAGAATGTGCAGCAGTGATGATTTGCCAGACCCAGACGAACCCATAATGGCAATAAACTCACCCTGCTCAACGGTGAGCGAAACGCCACGCAATGCCTGCACCATGCTTTCACCAATACGGTAGGTCCGATGAACATCAACAAGTTCGAGCATAGGCTTCATGGTTTCACCCGACTACGCTGTGGCACAAAGGGATTAGCGCCACCATTTTTTTTCGGAAGCACAAAGGTGGTATCGGGAAGTAAAACGACAGCATTATCCTGCAACCCTTCGAGAATTTCGACATGCTGCTCATCCTGCAAACCAGTTTTCACCACACGATAACGAACGCCCTGCCCCGCATCTCTCTTTTTCTGCATCACCACCATTTTGCCATTCCGATTCTGCAATGCCACAATCGGCAAAAGCAGCGTCTGGCGTTTTTCAGCAGCAACGATATTGATATTAGCACTCATGCCGGAGCGAAAAACATCAGGAATGCGCTCAGGAATAACATCGACATTATAAATATTCACGTTATTCTGCAGATGCGACTCAAAATAGATATGCTCGACAACCCCGTTCACCCTGATGTCGGGATAAGCATCCAGCCCAATAACGGCCTTCTGCCCCACTTTTACCTTGCCAATATCAGTTTCGTCGACGTAAGCCTTGACAATCAGGTAATCAGAGAGCACAAAGAGTGAATCACTGGCCGTCACTGCTTGGCCGGGATCAATACTCCGCACAATAACCTGTCCGTCCAGAGGCGCAACGATGGCAGTCTCTTTGTACACCTTTTTCCAGTAGGCCTCCTCGCTTTTCCCCTGCAACCGCGCTGCGTCAAGAAGTGCCGCACGTTCAGTCGAACTGAGCAGGGCAAGCACCTCTCCTTTTTTCACATGCTGCCCTTCAACAACCAGAATCTCCTCTACCCTTCCCCCGATTGAAGATTGAATTTTAAGGCGATTTTTCGGTTCAACCACACCTGTTGTTGCCACTGTAGAACTGATAGTGCCCCGTTCTGCACGAATTTCCAGATAACGTGGCTCATCGCCACTCTCTCCTCTAAACATGAAAAATGCCAGCAAGCCGACAAGCGCAACAGCAGCCACACTTCCCCATATCCACTTACTTTTCTTGAGCATCAAGCCCTCCTCCTTTTGACTGAATCCATTGCGCCTCGGCAATCAACAACGCTGCTCCGGCATTGAGAAACTCCTTTTTTGCACTCACAAGATTATCTTCAATCATCACCCAATCGTTGAAAGAGATAAGCCCATTAGAATATTGTGCTGTAGCAATAGTTGCCCTTTCAACGGCTGCATCAAGAAATTTTTTGCGCACCGCAACCTGTTGTTGAGAGTCTTGAAGATTTTTCCAACGCTCTTCAAGCTCATGAACAAGCTGAAGATAAGAGCTCTTCTCCTGAGCTTTCTGCTGATTGAGCACCGCCCTGGCTTTAGCAACGCGCGCATTACCACTTCCACCTTCATAAATCGGCACAGAAAGCGTCACGCCAGCGCTCCAATCGAGCGCATCCACGGTAAAGCGATCGGGAGAATTTCCGCCAACAGATGAAGTGAGGGAGAGCTGAGGAGAAAACGCTGATTGCGCAACATCGACATTGTACTGTGCCGCCTTGGTTTGAGCACTGAGTTGCTGAACAAGCGGATGCTGCTTCGTCAGTAACGTCATATCTGGCTTACGTGTAAGGAAATTGCTGAGAATGAATTGCCCCTGCACATTCAATGGTTGGCTACTGTCGCGCCCAAGCACCAGAGCAAGAGCCGTTTGCGTAAGCTGAAGAGTACGCTCCGCTTGAGCCACCTCAAACTGAGCTTGAGCCACATCCGCCTCCGCTTGACGCAGCGAACCAATATTTTCTCGCCCTCCCTGATAACGAAGGTTTATTAACCGCGCATTCTTCTGCCGACGTTCAGCAATCTCTCTCGTCAACCCAACGAGATGCTGCGCCTTGAGTAAATCCGTAAAAGTAGAACGCAGCGCAAACCGAAGATTGGCAGAGACATTTTGATAATTATACTGAGCCGCCTTAATCATCTCCTTATTACTCTCAATTTGGCGAGATGTTTTGCGTCCATCATAAAGCAGTTGCTGCGCCGACAATGCTGTCGAAAAAAGTGATGAAGATGCACTGCCCGAAGCTCCTCGTTCCTGCGCATAAGCAGCAAAACTCAACTGCGGACGCCCAGCTCCTGCGGCAACCAGCTTATCCGCCTCCGCCTGCTGCAACAAAGCAAGTGCTGAAACAAGGTCAGGATGCGCCAGCTTCGTCTCCTTCACGCACTGCTCCCACGTCAGCCTCTCCGCCCCAAAAAGCGACGACGTAGCAACAAAGAAAAACATCGCCACCATCACCAACCGTCGTAATTGCATAACCACACCCATGAGCTGTACCACATTTTGCATCATAAACTTTACCCAGTTTGACGACCATCAACCAAAAAACTTGTACAAAAAAACACGTTTATTATTTTTTCACCATACAAAACAAATTGAAGTTCAACGATAAACTGATTCTTCCTTGTGATTGTTTATCTTATCAAAGCATCAAGTATCCGTATAGCATATAACAAGCAATAAGTGATAATTGCTTTATTTTTAAAGAGTTTTAAATACTTACCCCCATGCTGAACGTTGCTGATATCCATGCCGAATATGTAACCGATATAAACGGAGTGAAGAAATCGGTCATCCTTCCATTAACCGATTTTTATACCTTACTCGAAGACCTTGAAGATTTGGCTGCCGTGGCTGAACGCAAGGATGAACCAACAGTGACTCACGAACAGGTTATTGAGGAGTTGAAACAACATGGCTTGCTATAGCATTCATTGGAAAAAATCGGCGGTTAAAGAGTTGCAAAAACTTGCAAAACAGGTTATTCCCGATATTGTTGATGCTGTTTATGCTCTGGCTGACATGCCTTTACCTTCCGGCAGCAAAAAGCTTCACGGTTCTTTACAAACTTATAGAATTCGTAAAGGTGATTACAGAATCATCTATTCAATCGAACATGATGTGCTGGTAATTGAGGTCATAAAGGTTGGACATCGTAAAGATATTTATCAGCACTTTAACCCATAAGTTCAAGGGTGCCTCATTTATTCGATTCCCATATTTCAACAACAGCCTTGTAATACTGCAAACATAACTTATTATAAAATATATGAGTAATTTATAATACTATTGTATTTTGAGCGCTTATTACCATTCAATTATCTCTACTTGATTCTTTTCACCACCTCTTTTTCTCATGTTTGAAGCTCGTAACCTCTCCCTTAGCGTTGGCACAAAACAGCTCCTCTCCGACACATCATTCCGTGTTGGCGATAAAGATCGCGTCGCTCTTGTTGGCCTTAATGGCACCGGAAAAACCACGCTCTTACGCCTGATCAGCGGCTCATCAAAAGACACCGGCCTTATCACCGACGGGCAATTCCTCAAATCGTCAGAGACCACTATTGGTTACTTGCCGCAGGAAATTTCGTTTGATGACGATCTTGAAAAAACCGCATTGCAGTACGCTCTTCAGGCAAACGTCCGGTTATTCGAACTTTCGGAAAAAATAACCACAATGGAGCACGAACTCGCTCTCCCCGATCAGGATTATGAGAGTGAAGCGTATCACCAGTTGATTGAGCGATTCTCTGATGCCATGCACGAATTTGAGCATCTTGGCGGCTACACCATGCAGTCTGATGCGGAGAAAGTGCTTGCCGGACTTGGATTTAGCGAAATAGATTTTCATAAAAAGGTGAAAGCCTTCTCCGGCGGCTGGCAAATGCGCCTGCACATCACCAAGCTGCTGCTGCAGAACCCGACGTTGCTGCTGCTCGATGAACCGACCAACCATCTCGATATAGACTCTCTTCGCTGGCTCGAAAATTATTTACTCAACTACGAACACAGCTACATTATTGTCTCGCACGATCGCTTTTTCCTCGACAAGCTCACCACGAAAACGCTCGAAATCGCCTTTGAACGTCTCCACGAATACAAGGGAAACTACTCGTACTACGAAAAAGAGAAGGCTGAACGTTACGAGCTGTTGATGGGTAAATATGAGAATGATCTCAAAAAAATGGACGAGCTGAAAGCTTTTGTTGACCGTTTCCGCTACAAAGCCACCAAAGCTCGTCAGGCACAGAGCCGCTTGCGGCAGATGGAGAAAATGGAGAAAAATCTCCAGTCGCCAGAAGAAGACCTCTCCAGAATCTCCTTCAAGTTTCCAAAAGCGAGTCCATCAGGGCGTGAAGTGATGCGTCTTGATGAGATCAAAAAAGCCTATCTCTTGCCCGACGGCGCCACAAAACAGGTGCTGAATGGCATTAATCTTGAAGTGATGCGCGGCGACAGAATTGCTATTGTCGGCTCGAATGGCGCGGGAAAATCGACCTTCTGCAAAATTCTTGCGGGCGAAATTGACTTTGAAGGCAAGTTGACCATGGGGCACAATGTCACCATGAATTACTTTGCACAGCACCAGACCGAGTACCTCGCGCAGGAAAAAAGCATTTATATGGAGATGATGGATTCCGCACCATCATCAGAAGCGCAGAAAAAAGTGCGCGACATTCTTGGCTGCTTTCTCTTCAGTGGCGACGCCGTCAACAAAAAGATCAGAGTGTTGTCCGGCGGCGAAAAATCGCGTGTCGCTCTTGCCAAAATTCTCCTGCAGGCATCGAACCTGCTGATTATGGATGAACCGACCAACCATCTCGACATGCGCTCAAAAGAGATGCTGATTGATTCGCTTGAATATTACGATGGCACGCTGCTGCTTGTCAGTCACGACCGCTACTTTCTCGACAGCCTTGTCAACAAGGTGGTAGAGATCAAAAACGGCATGCTGCAACTCCACCTCGGCACCTACGCCGAGTATCTCGAAAAGGCAGAAAAAGCCATTGAAGCCGAGCGCCAGCAGGAGGTTGCTGCCCGGCAGAAAAGCCAAAGTACGCCCGCAAAAGCAACCGAAAAAGAGCAGGAACAGGCAAAGCAGAGTGCTGCATCCAAGAAAAACAAAAAGCGCATTGATGAGATTGAGCAAAAAATCAATCGCCTTGAGCAGCAGAAAGAGGCAATGGAGACCTTAATGGCTACGGAGGATTTTTACAAAAAGAGCCAGGAAGAGACCGCCAAAACCCTCGACAGCTACCACGCATTGTGCAATGAGCTGAACAGGCTTTTTGCTGAATGGGAAAAGGGAGCGTGAGTTGGAGAAGTGGTATGCGTCGGGGAGTAGAGCCATCCAAACCACCACCCGCCTTTGGCGTACCCCTCCTTAAAAAGGAGGGGAGTTTGGAATGTGCAAACATCAAAAACTCTCCCCCTGCAAAGGGGGAGTACCCCGAAGGGGGGAGAGGGTTGAAGGCAGAGAGCTAAACTGCGCTGAGCGACAACGCTTCTCGGCATTCCCCCGACCAACAAATATTATCTTTTCGCGTAGTATTCAAGAACCTTTTTGAAATCAACGTAATTACATTTGTATCTAATATTTTGAGTATTCTTCTGATAAATAGAATAGTCTTGTGCCAAATAATCATTAATACCCATTTTCTTGCCATCGCAACCAACCCCGAGAAAACCGTCATGCCAATTAATTGACAAAGTAGCCAGACGTTCTGTATCCACACGCT
>CAIQSY010000227.1 GCA_903874585.1 uncultured Chlorobiaceae bacterium
AGGCACTCCGAGTGATTTCAGCATGAAAACAAAAACAGGTGCACCGCTTCATGCTGAAAAGCAAGAGCGTGTTGAACTTGCACTTGAAGCTGCTCCGGCAAGCTATTTCAAGCCAACGCTGACATGGTTTGATTACCATATTGACAATCAAAAAACGGTACTTGCCGCTGCAAATAGCGTTTTGCAAACCTATACGGTCAATGGTGAAACCTATTATTACTACACTGAAGCTGATGTATTGCGCAGAGGCATTGAGCTTGCAGTGAAGGGCGATATTGCGCAACGCACCTCATACAGCTTTTCGTGGACGCATTTAACCACCAACAGCTCAACGACGAGCGGCGTAACCACCGATGGTGCAGGCGTCTCGACGCCGGAGGATTACTTCACGGCTCTGCTCAGCCATGCATGGGCGAAGTATCGGGCAAATATCTCTCTCAAACAGGTCAGTTCGTGGCAGACATCGGCCAGTCCGGTTGGTATCCTGAACGCTGATCTTGGCGGTTATACTACTGTTGATGCCAACATCATGCGGACATTTCCCTTTTCAGGTTCCCGGCTTACGGCAACCCTCTATGGTCGTAATCTCGGTGATGTCCACTACTCAACCCGTTACGTAACAGGCTATTATTTTGATCGAGGCCGCACGCTTGGCCTGGAATTGAGCATGGCATTTTAGAAACAGCATCTACCGAATACGTCGAGCAACTCTCATGGAACCGGTGCATGGAGAGTTGAGTGACGTCCGTTATAACGATTTTTCAAAGTTACATCAATGAAACAGGAAAAAGAGAGATACACATTTAATGCGGCTGAGTTCAATGAAAAGGTCATGAAAGGCCATTTCAAAAAAATCTACCCGGTTATTGCCCGGCAGATTTTAGAGCGTACCGGAATTACCTCAGGTCGTTGCATAGACCTTGGTGGAGGGCCAGGCATGTTAGCCGTTGAACTTGCGAAAGCAAGCGCTCTCGACGTAACGGTTTGCGATGTTACGTTCGAGTGTGTTGCATTAGCGAAGGAAAATAGCCGGGAGCATGGAGTTCATGAGCGTGTATCGGCTGTGCAGGGAACGGCTGAAAAGCTGCCATTCGACGATAACTCCATAGACCTTGTGGTCAGTCGAGGCTCAATCTTCTTTTGGGAGGATCAGCAGAAGGGACTTTCGGAAGTGTACCGCGTGCTTCGGCCAGGCGGTTGGGCGTATATCGGCGGCGGTTTTGGAACAGCCGAGCTGTTGCAGGAGATCCTTGCGGAAAAAGCGGACGATGTGGAATGGAATGAGAAGCGTAAAGAGCGACTGGCGAAAAATCCTCCGGGACATTTTGAAGCCATGTTGCGGAATCTTGGTATCGATGGCGGTGTGGAGCGTGGTGAAGCAAGTATGTGGATCATTTTCACAAAATCAACAACACAACCATGAACAGGTATCGTACAAAGCTGATGCGGTCGAGCGTTCTGGTTGCGCTGGCGCTTTTTTTTACCCTTCTCTCAGCGTACAGCGCCGCTGCGAAAAACCTGCCAAACGCCACTCGCCAAGTGACCGATATGGCCGGACGGAAAATGGTTGTGCCCTCTACCATCAGGCACATCTATGTAAACAAGCCAGGCAGTGTGTTGATGTATGCCGTTGCTCCTGATATGCTGGTGAGCCGGTCGTTATGGATGACCGATAACACAACGCGTTACCTGAAAAGCTCTTACTTGCAATTACCCTACGTTGATGGTTCCGTTGACGAGATCGTCAGGCTTCGACCGGATATCATCATTTCCAGTTTTAACATCAATCCGAAAACCAAGGATGAGGCTGATAGACTCAGCCAAAAAACCGGCATTCCCGTCTTTATGGTTCCAATGGATATGGGCAAGTATGAGCAAACCTTCAAAGTACTTGGAGATCTCCTCAACCGTCAAGAGCAGACTGACAGGATGAGAGGTTTTCTCCATACCTATTTTGACGTCATTGCCATCAAGGCAAAACAGATACCTGAGAAGCAGCGGGTTCGGGTTTATTACGCAGAGGGGGAGCGTGGCCTCAATACTGATCCTACGGGTTCATTCCATAGCCAGATTCTCGATGTTGTCGGCGCGGTCAATGTCGCACAGGTTGGGATAGCCTCCGGTCAGGGTATGAGCGCTGTTTCGATGGAGCAGCTCCTGTTGTGGAATCCTGATGTTGTGCTTGTCTGGACGGGAATGGGCGCTTCGATGACCACCATGCAGGCTATCAAGTGCGATAACCTCTGGGCAAACGTGCGGGCGGTGAAAAACAACAAGGTGTATCAAATACCCTTTCAGCCGTTTGGCTGGTTCGACCGTCCACCGGCGACCAACAGGATCATGGGCGCCATCTGGGCGGCGGAGCTGCTCTATCCTAACATCTATAATTATGATCTGAACAAAATTACCCGTGAGTATTTCGACATTTACTATCACCACAAACTGACCGATCATGAGCTTGCCGAAGTGCTTCATCCAAACCCTGAAGCGCTGAAAAAGTCACCATCAAGAAACCACTAAATCCAGATTTCATGCTGAAACCATTACCGATTATGGAGAACACCGGCGGCGTACTTGCTGTGTGTGGAGCACCGCCGCTGCACAAAAAAACGACCGAAAATGGCGTGCCGCTGCTCCAGAAGGGCGCGATCAATATCTATATCAACATGCCTTGTCCGCTCAAGGTGGTTGCCAAAATGGCGATTGGTGAATTTGCCGAACTGTACAATGCTTCGCATGATATTCCGATCTATTCACCTATGCTGCATGATGGAAATTCAAAAGGCATTGAGGGCGAACTGAAAGCGGCGCAGACGGAAGATGAGCTTCCTGAAGTGATGATTGCCTCAGGGTTGCATACGGTGCTTTCCAAACATTTCAAAAAGAGCTTTATCGATACCGGCATCTATACCGGTATCACCAGTTCTGCAGCGCTGGCGGTTATGCCGGAGAGCTTTCGGAAGCTTGCCACAGAGCACAATATCGGCATTTTTGGCATCGGCTACTGGAGCGTTGTGCTTGATTTATCGATCAATCCGATCGAGTCGTATCCTCGCCGGTGGCGGGATCTGGTTGAGCCTCGTTTCAAGGATCTTGTGACGGTGCATGGCTACAATGGCAAGGCGAGCATTGCGACGCTTCTGATGCTCCTCAAAGAGCAGCTCGGCAGTGGCGCCGCAACCGATTTTGCCCGCAATATTCGCAACATCTGGCATTTTGCTGAAATTCTCAAGCGCCTCGACTCCTCCGAGCCACGTCGTACCCCCTTCAATCTTCTTCCGAATGCAGCAACAGTGCAGATGCCGTCGCGCAAAAATGCAGCTATTCTTGAGTTTGAAGATGGGCCTGTTCTGGCGCCGATGCTGATGTTTGTCAAAACATCACGAATGGAAGAGTGCCAGCCGATTGTTGATTTTTTCTACAGCGACATTATACGACAGGCATTGAAGCGGGGCGACTTCTCTTTTGCCGAAGATGTCAACTGGCAGGAGCCGTTCAGCTTCCCTTCATGGGATTATCTGCTGAACAACGACTATGAGGAGCTGACCGCCATGCTTGATACTGAACTGAAACAAGGGCTTCGCCCTGATGCTTTTCAACTTTGATGTGCTTAAAACATGAAACTTGTCACCATATCCGGTCCGCCGTCATCGGGAAAAACTGCCGTACTTGTCAATGTCATTAAATCGCTCAAGGTATCCGGATTACGCGCGGGAGCAGTGAAATACGACTGTCTTGCGACGGATGATGACGCGCTGTTTCGCTCGCTTGGTATTCCGGTGCAGACGGGGCTCTCCGGCAATCTCTGTCCCGACCACTATTTTGTCAGCAATATCGAGGAGTGCCTGAAGTGGGGTATCTCCCTCAATCTCGATCTGCTGGTCTCCGAAAGCGCCGGGTTGTGCAACCGCTGCTCACCCCACATCAAGGGCGTTCTGGCGGTCTGCGTTATCGACAACCTGATGGGCGTTACCACGCCGAAAAAGATCGGCCCGATGCTCAAATTTGCCGATATCGTCGTTATCACAAAGGGCGATATTGTGTCGCAGGCTGAACGTGAAGTCTTTGCGTTTCAGGTACGACGGGCAAATGCAAAAGCACGAATCATGCACGTCAACGGAATTACGGGCCAGGGCGCAAGCGAACTGACCTCGCTTTTTCTGCAGGCGCCCGAAACTGAAACCCTTGATGGTGGAATATTGCGCTTTTCCATGCCGGCAGCGCTCTGCTCATACTGCCTTGGCGAGACGAAAATCGGCATGGAGCATCAGCTCGGAAACGTCAAACGAATCAAAATCAAGCAGGAACAACCATGATCGACATCCTTGAACAGAACATTGGACATCTGACCACTGAATTTCCTCCAATCACCGGATTTTTCAGCGATTACGGCATTATTTTCAATGACCTTCATGCAACACTTGGAGAGACACTTGAGCGTTTGCCGGAAGAGCATTATGAAGATATAGGGATTGACCGTGAAAAGTTGCTTGAAAATCTCGATGGCTTTTTGCAGCGTATCACCTCTTCCGATAGTGCCGAAGCACCCACGGTGTCTGAGATTACCATTATTGGCGGGCACGATAAAAGCGGCACTCCTGAATCTCTTGAACTGACGTTGTTGCGTGGCTCTGTTACCAGTATTGTTGGGCCTACCGGCTCCGGCAAAAGCCGCCTGCTTGCCGACATCGAATGGATGGCGCAGAACGATACGCCGACGGGGAGGATTATCAGGGTTAATGGTCAGAAGCCCGATCCTGAACTCCGTTTCTCCCTTGAGTACAAGCTGGTTGCCCAGTTGTCGCAGAACATGAATTTTGTGATGGACACAACGGTGGCTGAGTTTGTCTTTATGCACGCCGAAAGCCGGATGGTCAGCACTATCGACACGCTTGTAGCCGACATCATTGCACAGGCCAATCTTCTTGCCGGGGAACCACTTACCGCACAAACCCCTGTCACAGCGCTCTCCGGCGGACAATCACGGGCGCTGATGATTGCCGATACAGCATTTCTCTCGTCATCGCCTGTTGTGCTGATTGACGAAATCGAAAATGCCGGTATTGACCGCAAAAAAGCGCTCTCCCTGCTGGTCAAACGGGAGAAAATTGTGCTGATG
>CAIQSY010000228.1 GCA_903874585.1 uncultured Chlorobiaceae bacterium
CTGTACCAGCAAAGTTGACAGGCATGAGCGCTATACCTATTGCGGTCAGCTAAGGGAATAATCACAGTTACACCATCAGAGTTCTCACTATGAAAAATGGGAAGAGGCTCATGGTGGATATGGAATCAATGGCGCGAGCGTTGCGCCTTACTTTTCGCCAGAGTGCTGAAGGGTTGATAATTGAAGAGTCGCTCGGTAAACGCGCGACGCTCTGTGCTATCAGCAACGGCAACCACTTCGTCCGCGTCACATCGCGCAATGCTGATGTTCCCGAACGGATGATCCAGTTATCATCAACGCCACTGACGGCACAGTCGCGAATCTATCTGCCCATCAATCAAGCGTGCCGGCTCTTGACGCTCTGGCTGAATCGACCGGTTGAGTATAACGAAGCAACCGGCAGAATAACAGCATCGCTCAAAGCGCAAGACATTGTAGAATCAGTCGCAACAATCGGGCTGATTAAGAAGAGTGAAGAGCAAGGCGGCGGTGATGGAAATGGCTCACAGAACAAATCCGCAAAAACCGTGATCACCGGCATAGACGTTGAAAATCGTGCAAACGGATCGATTATTACGTTTATGGCTTCCGGACCGCTTGCGCAGGCAGCACTACTTAAACCCGACACGGAAGGTAACATCTATTTTTCATTCGATAATGCCTCCTGCGATGTTGATGCGCTGACCAAAGTTTACAAAAGTGGCATGGTACGCGCCATTACAGCAAAACAATTTCCTGATGCCGGTTTGCAGTTCACCATTGCGCTGGACACTCGATCCAGTGTTATCAATTCGGTCGATTTCCAATACAATAAAAAAAACAACAGCTATGCAATCTACACCCGCAGCAATGCTGATGTTGAGGCGATTCGCATCAAAGAGAAGGAGCAGCAGATTGCGCAGGTGCTCAGTCGCGATGTTGAAAAATGGAAGCTCAATACTATCGTGCTTGATGCCGGCCACGGAGGAAAAGATCCCGGCGCCATTGGCGGAAATGGCACTCAGGAAAAAGATGTTGTGCTGAACATCGTCCACGATCTCGGCACCTTTATCGAACAGAAATGGCCAGATGTGCGGGTGATTTACACACGCAAAGATAACACGTTTATCCCGCTGCATGAGCGCGGCAAGATTGCCAATCGTCATGGCGGCAAACTCTTTATCAGCGTGCATTGCAATGCAAGCCCGAACCATAGCGCACGCGGTTCTGAAGTCTATATTCTCGGTGCTCACAAGAATCAGGCAGCTCTGGATGTGGCTATGCTGGAAAACGCGGTTATCCGCAATGAGGCTGACTATCAGAATGAATACAAAGGGTTTACCGAGGAGCATCTCATTATGAGCAGCATGGCGCAGAATGCGTTTGCGAAACAATCGACAACGTTGGCGCAGGATATTCTCCAGCCGAGCAGCAGGAAAGTTGTCAATAGCAATCGTGCGGTACGTCAAGCAGGTTTTATGGTACTTTGGACACCGTCAATGCCAAGCGCACTGGTTGAAGTGGGATATGTGTCGAATCCAGCGGAAGAGCAGATTCTTCGTGACCGGCAGGAGCAGGCCAAAATTGCCTACGGTATCTTCAAGGGCATACAGATCTATCGCAAGAATTATGAGACCTCCACCATGGCATCCATGAACCAATAAAAGCCAATAAGAGCCAAATGAACCCCGAAAGCAACAACCAGACCAGAGAGCTGGTTTATTGTGCTTGCAAAGTTGTTGACCGACCGCTACATTCCGGTTGACAAAAGAGACGGTTATAAATTCTTCGCTACGCCCTGCACCTTATGAATACCATAAGCCACCACATTCTCGACCGACTGAGACGTGCCGAAAGCTTTGTTTCAGGCGAAACGCTCTGCCACGAATTCGGAATTACCCGAAGCGCGGTATGGAAACACATTCGCCTGCTGCGCCATGAGGGATATGAAATTCAAGCAATCAGCGGACGCGGTTACCATCTGGAGGCAATGACTGGACGACCTGTTCAGGCAGAGGTTCAACCATGGTTGACCTGCCAGCGCTTCGGGCAAAAGATCCACTATCATACGGTTGCTACATCAACCAACGTGCTGGCAAAATCGCTTGCGGGCGAAGGTGCGCCGGAAGGCACCGTTGTTGTCGCTGACTCTCAGAGTGGTGGACGAGGACGCATGGGTAGGACGTGGATATCGCCGCCTGATGTCAATCTCTATTTTTCCCTGATTTTGAGACCGGCAGTACCGTCAATCCGAGTGCCACAACTGACGCTGCTGGTGGCAGTTGCCATTCATCAGGCACTGCGCGACCTTACGCTTGAGTTAACGCCGATGATCAAGTGGCCAAACGATATTGTCGTGAACGGCAAAAAGCTCTGCGGTGTCCTGTGCGAAATGCAGTCGGAACCTGACCTCACGCACTTCGTGGTGGTTGGCATCGGCATGAACGTCAATCAGCGCGAGATACCGCTGGAGTTACAGCAGATTGCCACATCGCTTCTGCTGGAAAGCGGCAGAGAGTCTTCGCGTCCGGCGTTGCTTGCTGCCATAATGAACCATTTTGAGCGTCTGTATGACCAATGGCTGCTTGAAGATGATCTTGCATTCATCCTGCCATATATCAACAACTACGCTTTGCTGCAATCGAAAAAAGTCTCCATAGATCAACGGAACCAACAACTTACCGGAACCGTGATTGGCATTGCACGCGGAGGTGAATTGCAACTGCAAAGCGAGGATGGCACGACAATGCTCATCTCTTCTGGTGAGGCGAATCTGCGAAAGGATAATGGTTAATGATAAGTGATGGATGATGGATGGCTCTACAGCTTGTAATTGAGTCGCACGTAAAAATTCTTGATAAAAAAAGTTATGCAATCGACAACACTCCATCCATATATAGCTGCGGCGTATCGTGTGCTTGAAACTGGTGAACCGATAACGCAAGCGGAGGCGTATAAACTTGCTGAGCTGCCCGGTGAACTTGTGCTTGACTTGGCATCGCTGGCGCATAAGGTAAAGAGCCGTTATGCCAACGAGGCGGAAACACTGCACGCCTGCTCGATTATGAACGCAAAATCGGGTGTTTGTGGCGAAAATTGCCGCTTTTGTGCGCAATCGCGCCACAATAATGCGAGTATTGAAGTGTATGATCTGGCAAGTGAAGAGTCGGTACTGATTGAGGCACGCAACTGTGTGGCTGAGGGTGTTTCCCATTTCGGCATCGTTACCAGCGGTTACGGCTATAAAGCAATAACGCCGGAGTTTCAACGGCTGCTTGGCATGATTGATCGGCTGCACGCCGAACTGCCTGCGCTCAACGTTTGTACCTCACTCGGAGTACTCGGCGAAGCGCCGGCTGCCGCTCTCGCAGCGCACGGCATCGCCCATTACAACATCAACATTCAGGTTGCACCCGATCGCTACCACGACCTCATTGCCGACACGCACACTGCCGAGGAGCGCATTCAAACAATCAAGCTGCTGCGAAAGCACAACATCTCCGTCTGCTGTGGTGGCATTCTTGGCGTTGGTGAAACCATGCAGGAGCGTATCGCGATGATTTTTGCATTGCAGGAGCTTGATGTTACCGTTATTCCTCTGAACATTTTGGTGCCGATTAAAGGCACGCCGCTTGCGGGAAAAGAGCCGCTCTCCGTGGCGGACATTGTGAAAACCTTCGCCATTTGCCGCCTTGCTCATCCACGCAAAATCATCAAGTTTGCGGCTGGACGGGAGACAATCATGAAAGATTTTCAGGGTCTTCTGATGCTTTCGGGCGCAAATGGCTATCTGACGGGCGGTTACTTGACCACGCGCGGAAGAGATGTCGCCGACGACCGCAGGTTCGCCAGCCAGATTGCCAGCTTTAATTGAGAAGGGCGCGAGATGACACCGTTGTACAAGCAGATAGCGCAGGAGCTTGATGCGCTGAGAGAACAGGGGCAATATCGTCAGCTCCCGAACATCACTGCCCGCAATGGCAAATATATTGTGATAAACGGGAAGCAACTGCTCAATCTCTCCTCGAACGACTATCTCGGTCTGGGCGACGACAAGGCGATGCTTGCCGAGTACATGCAGCAGTTTCGCGACATGGATTACGCCATGACCAGCTCATCATCCCGCCTGCTGACCGGCAACCATCCGCTGTATGAGGAGCTTGAGAACGCCCTTGCAGCGCTCTACGGACGTGACGCGGCACTGGTGTTCAACAGCGGCTATCATGCTAACATCGGGATGCTTCCTGCGCTGAGCGGACGTCACGATCTTGTACTGAGCGACAAGCTCAACCACGCCAGCATTATTGATGGCATGAAAATTGCTGAAGCACCCTGGCAGCGCTACCGCCACCGCGACTACGACCATCTTGAAGAGCTGCTTGCCGGAGCCGCTAACCGTTACCGCCAGATCTTTATCGTCACAGAATCGGTTTTCAGCATGGATGGCGACCTTGCCGACCTTGCTCGGCTCGTTGCCTTGAAGGAGAAGTATGGCGCATTTCTGATTGTTGATGAAGCGCACGGTGTTGGCGTGTTTGGAGCGCGCGGACTCGGACTTTGCGAAATCACCAACACAGTGCAGAAGATCGACATCATTACCGGCACTTTCGGCAAAGCGCTCGCTTCAACCGGTGCTTACGCCGTGATGAACGCGCTCGTTAAAGAGTATCTGGTGAACACCATGCGCTCCATCATCTTCACCACCGCGCTGCCGCCCATTGTGCTTGGCTGGAGTTTGCGGACGCTTGCGCGACAACGCGCGATGCAGCACGACCGCGAAATGCTTCTGCAACATGCCGCACAATTGCGCCGTGAGCTGATGGTGCGCGGCTTTGATGTGCCAGGCGCAAGCCACATTGTACCCGTTATTACCGGCAGCAACGAGAGCGCTTTAGCCCTTGCCACCAAACTGCGGGATGCTGGATTTCTCTGTATGCCGGTGCGACCGCCAACCGTACCCGAAAAGAGCGCACGCATCCGCATTTCGCTCCGCTCAATTCTCGATTGGAACGATACTGCTCGAATCCCTGGACTTGTGAGAGGCTAACCTATGGAGTGCAGATGGCTAAGGCAGGAGAGCGCGGATGAGCTGCTCATTTTCTTCAACGGCTGGGGAATGGATGAACGTATCGGCGAACATCTTCTTGCCAATTCGCTTGAGACGGGATGGATTGGCGACATGCTTATCTGCTACAATTATAGTGCTTTACGGTTTGATAATGACGTGATGGAGCAGGTCAAACGCTACAAGCAGCGGCGACTGATAGCATGGTCATTCGGCGTCTGGGCAGCGCAGCAGATCGCGCTGCCACCAATGGCGCAGGCAGTTGCCATCAACGGAACACTGCACCCGATTGATGCGGAAAAAGGTATTCGTGCAGAGGTTTTTCAGGCAACGCTTGCGGGCTGGTCGGAGGAGAATCGCCACCGCTTCAACCGCCGGATGTGCGGCAGCAGCGAAGCGCTTGCGCTCTTCACCTCCATCGCGCCTAATCGCTCAGCCAACAATCAGCAGCAGGAGCTGGCACGATTGCAGCAACATGTTCAGGCGACAACCACGACAGCCAGAAATTGGAACTACAGCCACGCCATTCTTGGTGAGCGCGACCTCATCTTTCCTTTGCAACAGCAAAAAGCCGCTTGGGCGGGAACACCGCAAACCATCATCGACGATATGCCGCACTTCCCTTTTCTGCACTTCACCACCATTCAGGAGCTGCTTGCATGTCTCAGCAGATAAACAAACAGCTCGTGCGCCAGCGCTTTGCCAATCGGCTGCAAAGCTACAGCGACCACGCCGTTGTGCAGCAACAGATGGCACAAGCACTTGCGGAGATGATTGCCCGAAATGTAGAGAGTCGTGCATTTTCGCGACTGCTTGAAGTGGGCGCGGGCTCTGGCGCCTTCATGGCTGAACTGCTGCAACGCTTTACGGTTGAGAGCTACTACGCAAACGATCTTGTTGAGGAGAGCCACCTCTGTTTGAGCAACCAGCTTGATCGTTTTGCGAGAGAGGGTTTCGCGATAAATGGTGTAACAATAAATGATTTTCAATTTCTTGCCGGCGATATTGAGCAGTTGGAAACGTTGCCTTCGGAGCTTGATCTTGTAGCCTCAAATGCTACGCTGCAGTGGCTTGAGCATCTCGAGAGCTTTTTTGCCCGAATGGCACAGCATCTTAACCCTGATGGAGTGCTTGCCTTCAGCAGCTTCAGCACAGCCAACATGCACGAGATTGCAGAGATTGCCGGTACAGGACTGCACTATCATTCGCTGGACGAACTGGAACATCTTGCGAGCAACTATTTTGACGTGATTGAGAGCAGAGAGGAGACGCGGCAACTCATCTTCAGCTCACCCGAAGCGGTGCTGCATCACATCCGCCAGACTGGTGTGAACGGCATCAGCCAGCGTACGTGGACGAAAAGCCACTATCAGCGCTTTATTGCACAATATCGGGAGCGTTTCTCCTGCCCGAATGGCGTCACGCTCACCTATCATCCACTGTATTGCTGCATGAAAAAACGAACGCTATGAAAGGGAGTGTGATTGCAATTTCCGCCATTGATACCGGCGTTGGCAAAACCTTTGCAACCGGTTTGCTTGCCAAAGCGTTACTTCAGCAAGGCCGAAAGGTCATCACGCAAAAAATCGTCCAGACGGGCTGCGACGGCATTGCAGAGGATATTCTGGAACATCGCCGACTGATGGGCATTGACGTGCAGGATGTTGACCGCGAAGGGCTCACCTGTCCGTACGTTTTCCGCTTTCCCGCCTCGCCGCACCTTGCCGCCAGCTTGGAAGGGAAGGAGATTGATCTGATACAGATTCGGCGGGCAACATTCGCCCTGCAAAAAGCGTATGAGGCGGTACTGATGGAGGGCGTTGGCGGTTTGCTGGTGCCCCTCGCGCCTGATCTGCTCTTTGCTGACTACATTGCCAGCGCCGGTTACGGCTTGCTGCTGGTCACCACGCCGCGCCTCGGCAGCATCAACCATACGCTGCTCTCCATTGAAGCGTGCGCCAAACGCGGCATTGCGCTGCGTGGCATTATCTACAACATGGTTGGCGAGGTTAATCACGTGATTGCTGATGAGACGCGGAACGTGATTATCCACTACCTGAACAAAGCGGGATACTCCGCGCCAATAATTGAGCTTCGGGAAGGAATATTCGATGCTGAGGCAGTCAAACAACTCTCATCCATCATTATTCCCTCTTCACCCCTTTCATAGAGAACAACACGCCATGATTATTGATCTTGATTTCGACCGCCACCACATCTGGCACCCCTACACCTCAATAACGAATCCGACGCCAGTTTATCCCGTTGTGAAGGCTGAGAATGTTTTTCTTTTGCTGGAAGATGGGCGGCGGCTGATTGATGGCATGTCTTCATGGTGGGCGGCAATTCATGGCTACAATCATCCTGTGCTGAACATCGCCATGATAGAGCAGTTGCAAAAGATGAGCCACGTCATGTTCGGCGGACTTACCCACGAGCCTGCAGTAAGGCTTGCGAAACAGTTGCTTGCCATCACGCCGGAGCCGTTGCAAAAGCTCTTTTTCAGCGATTCAGGTTCTGTAGCCGTTGAAGTTGCCATCAAAATGGCGATCCAGTACTGGGCTGCGATTGGGCGATCATCGAAAAAACGGCTGCTCGCCCTCCACTCCGGCTATCACGGCGACACCTTTGCCGCCATGTCAGTCTGCGATCCGGTGACAGGTATGCACTCGCTCTTCAAGGGAACCATAACCGAGCAGTACTTTGCCGAATCGCCCGTTTGCCGCTTTGACGAGCCATGCAGCGACGACGATATTGCCGATCTGCGCATGAAGCTTGAACGCCACCACGAGCAGATTGCCGCGGTGATTGTTGAGCCAATTGTACAGGGTGCAGGCGGAATGCGCTTTTACTCGCCACACTATCTCCAGCGGCTGCGCGCACTCTGCGACACCTACGATGTGCTGCTGATTTTTGATGAAATTGCCACCGGCTTCGGGCGTACCGGCAAGCTCTTTGCGCTCGAACATGCCGCCGTTGTGCCCGATATTCTCTGCCTCGGCAAAGCGCTCACCGGCGGCTACATGACGCTTGCCGCCACGCTCACCACCGACAATGTCGCCAACGTCATCTGTTCAGGAGCGCCCGGTCTCTTCATGCACGGACCAACCTTTATGGCAAATCCACTCGCCTGTGCTGTCGCCTCCGCAAACATCCGCCTGCTCCAAAGCTACGACTGGCAAGCCTCCGTACTCCGAATTGAAGCCGCACTGCGCGAAGGGTTAGAGCCTTGTCGCGATTTACCTTATGTTACTGATGTGCGTGTGCTTGGCGCAATTGGCGTTATTGAGCTGCGCTGGCCAGTTAATTTGCCCGTCATCCAGCGAAAATTCGTCGAACACGGCGTATGGGTGCGCCCTTTCGGCAAGTTGGTCTATCTCATGCCACCCTTCATCATGGACGACGAAGAGCTTCGCCTGCTGACCACTGCGGTGTGCGATGTGGTTGGGATGGCGAAATAATTATCCGCAAAAAACATCAATGCTGCCGGTGATGCACATCATCCATTCTTTACCTCCTTCATGCGTTTGCGTGCCATACCTGATTCCACGCTTAAAAAAGCACGCCTCGATACGGGCTAACGCCCTACTCGGCGACCAGAATTCGTGCAAGCTATCGGTCACTGAGTTAAGCCGAAGGCTGTATCGAAGTTCCCTCACAGCCGCTCTCCTCAAACCTTGTTCTTGCTCCAGTAGTGTCCGGTTAAAATAAAGAGAGCTGTGCAACAGGATCCCGCACTTTTTGCAGTGAGCGTTCATCCAAAGACAAAATATCAATAAGCAATCGTTGCTCCATGAGCACAGACGCGATCATTCTTGTCAAAACCTGC
>CAIQSY010000229.1 GCA_903874585.1 uncultured Chlorobiaceae bacterium
ATGCACGCCCATGGGGTCAACATTCTCAATCGAGCAGACGATAATAACGTTATCCGCCAGATCGCGAATCACCTCAAGCTCGTACTCTTTCCAGCCAATCAGGCACTCCTCAACCAGCACTTCGCTGATCGGGCTCTCAGAAAGTCCATGACGGACGGCATCATAATAATCGGCTTTCGTCTGGGCAAAACCGCCACCAGTACCTCCAAGTGTAAATGAGGGGCGAATAACCATTGGTAAACCAATCTCTTCGAGCGCCTCTTTCGCCTCTTTTTCATTGCGGACAAAAAAGCCTTTCGCCATTTCAAGACCGATTTTTTTCATCGCATCGCTGAAAAACTCACGGTTTTCAGCTTTCCTGATGGAGCGAAGTTTTGCGCCTATCAGCTCTACACCGTTGCGTTCAAGAATACCTGACTCGGCAAGACTAACCGCAATATTGAGTGCCGTCTGACCGCCCATGGTTGGCAGCAGTGCATCAGGCTTCTCTCGTTCGATAATTTTCTGCACATACTCTGGAGTAATTGGCTCGATATAGGTTGCATCAGCAAACTCAATATCGGTCATAATGGTCGCGGGATTGCTGTTCACCAGCACCACACGATAACCATCCTCTTTGAGCGCGCGGCACGCCTGAGTGCCGGAATAATCAAATTCACAGGCTTGACCGATCACAATAGGACCGGCTCCAATCACTAAAATCGACTTGATATCTTCCCGTTTTGGCACGTTATTTCCGGGTTTAATACTTGGTGAGCTTCAAAAAAAAGCAATGTACAAAATAATATAAAGAGTTTTGTGGCGCTTCCGCTGAGAGCTTGTTACTCCAGAACACGAATCGGCTCCTGATGAAAACCGCCGGAGTGGCGACGCAACCATGCCGTCACCTCTTTTGGTCGTCCATTCATCAGCGAAATAATCAGCATGGTGTGACCAGCAAGCGCAAAATCAACATCGTGCAGCGAAGGAATGGCTGGCGTGTTGATGTGCGAATGGTAGGAACCAACAATGGCATAACCATGCGCGTTGGCTTCACGTTCAACATCAAGATACTCCTGATGCGCAATTTCAAAACCCTGTTCGCGCCCAAAATAGAGGCAGTTGCGGCATGGCGCAATTTCATGGACAATGTTTTCGATGTTGCCACGATGATCGCTGTTGACCTCGCCAACAAGCAAACCACAGCACTCATAAGGCAATTCGTGGAATGCCTGCTCCTGAATAATCTCAAATTTACGTCTTGGTAGTTTCATATTACACTCCTTTGGCTCCAATATCGGAGCGATAATATGCGCCATCAAAGGTGATTTTTGTAACCAGATGATACGCACGATCAATACTCTCGCGGAGCGTTGAACCAAGTGCCGTCACCGAAAGCACTCTGCCTCCCGCCGTTACCAGTGCTCCAGACTCATACGTCGTTCCGGCATGGAAAAGCAAGCAATCCGGCATTGTTGCAGCATCATCGGCAAGAGTGATTGGCTTGCCGATTGCATAAGCATCGGGATATCCGGCGGAAGCAAGAACAACGGTTGTCGCTGATTTTTCGTGCATCTCAAATGGCACAACATTCAGCGTTCCATTCACGCTTGCTTGAAGTGCTGCAACAAAGTCGCTTTTCAGTAGAGGAAGTACGACCTGCGTTTCAGGATCACCAAGACGCGCGTTATACTCCACAACGGCGGGTTCGCCTTGGTCAATCATCAATCCAACATAGAGAAATCCTGTATATGGCGAACCCTCTTCCGCCATTCCCTGCAACGTTGGCTGGATAATGCGCTCCTCAACCTTGCGCATAACCTCCGCAGTCACAATCGGCGCCGGTGCGTAGGCTCCCATGCCACCAGTATTTTTGCCGGTATCGCCGTCACCAATGCGCTTATGATCTTGAGCCGACGCGAATAACCGATAGTGAGCGCCATCCGTCAACACAAAAACACTCGCCTCCTGCCCATGCAAAAACTCTTCAATCACCACTACATTGCCTGCATCGCCAAAAATACGATCGTCAAAAATTTCGCTGATTGCCGTAAAAGCTTCGTCCCGATCAAGAGCGATAAAAACCCCTTTTCCTGCACACAAGCCACTCGCCTTAATCACCACGGGATACGATTGCTGCGATAACGCAAGATCCTGCTTTGCCGCCGCGGCATCGCAATAAACATGATACGCTGCTGTAGGAATACCGTGGCGTTGCATGAACTTTTTTGAAAATACTTTGCTCGACTCAAGCTGAGCGGCAGCTTGCGTTGGTCCAACAATTTTTCGACCAGCACGACGAAAAAGATCAACAATACCCAGCTCAAGCGGCTGTTCAGAACCAACAACCGTCAACGCAACAGCATTATCCTCTGCATAACGAAGAAGAGCGTCCAGCGCTGTAGCTTTAAGTGGCACATTCTGGACCTTGCCTCCCATCATTGCTGTTCCACCGTTACCAGGCGCAACAAAAACAGCCGTCACCAGCTCACTTTTTGCAACTGCCCAAGCGAGCGCATGTTCACGAGCGCCGCTTCCTATTATCAAAACATTCATGGCTTATAATCGTGGGATTGAGACTCTTTCACCGTGTGGTTTATCATGGTGGTTTATTACATTGCTTGCGTGACTCATCAGAGAACAACAACATCCATAGATCATGCAGGAAGCGCAAAATAAACAATTAATAAATTTATTTCTCCGCTCTCCACTTTTCTGATTGTCAAATATTGTTGATTGCAATGCCTCTTTCACCACTGATTTCTCGTCATATTCTGCCGCTGGCGTTGAAACTGCTTTACGCAAGCCTTCGGATTTCGATAACGCCGCCAATTTCAGCAATGCCATTGCAAGGCAAAGGCACAATTCTCGCGTTCTGGCATGGAAAGATGGTGGTTGGATGGTTGCTGGTACGCAAACTTTTTCCCGCAAAAAAGATTACAGCCGTTGTCAGTATGTCGGAAGATGGTCGCATTCTTGCCGATGCGCTTGAGCAATGTGGACTGGCATTAATTCGCGGCTCCAGCTCAAAAGGTGGAGAGATGGTTAAGCAAGCAATGCACGACGTTTTGGAGCAACAGGGGATTATCGCCCTGACCCCAGACGGACCGCGTGGACCAATCTATCAATTCAAATACGGCACGTTACGGCTCGCCTCAGCAAAACGCTATCCCATTATTTTTGCAGAGATAAGCTATTCAAAAATATGGAGGCTCCGAAGTTGGGACAGATTTGAAATTCCCAAACCATTCAGCAAAGCGACTGTTACGCTGCATCGCATAGAGCTGCCAGTGTTCCGCACTGACGACGAGCTTCACCAATACACAACCACCATTTCAGAACGATTCAGTCATGCGTAGTCAACTTTCAATACTTCTTCGTCCGTTTGGAGTACTGTATGGAGCGATTGTACAGGTTAGAAATATCTTATTCGACTGGCGGATATTCCGCATTTGGCGTTCGCCAATTCCTGTTGTTGCTATCGGAAATCTTTCAGCAGGCGGCACCGGAAAAACGCCATTGGTTGACTGGGTGGTCAAGTACTATCTCTCAATCGGATGTAAACCAGCAATTATTTCAAGAGGATATCGGCGCGAATCAAAAGGCGTTAAACTGGTTTCGGACGGGCACAAGGTGCTGCTCAGCAGCAAAGATGCTGGTGATGAAACCGCCATGCTCGCATGGAATAATCCTGATGCCATTGTCGTTGTGGCTGAAAAACGTAAAAAAGCAGCCGCCTTTATTACCAGGCACTATGGTCAGCGTTCGCCCTCCGTCCTCATTCTGGATGATGCGTTTCAGCATCGGCAAATGTATCGAACTCTCAATATTGCCATCATCAATGCAGCGGAACCATTTTTTGATGCCAGAATGCTGCCCGAAGGACGACTGCGCGAACCATTGAAAAACATCGCTCGTGCTGATCTCATTGTGCTCAATAAAATAACCGACAAAAAGAGTGCCGAACCAATTATCAACGAGTTGGAAAAAACAGGACGTCCCATTGTGCAGGCGCGCTCAAAAATTGGGGAGATGGTCTGCTTTTCAGGTGAATGTAACTCATCCGAAGAGGCACTGCTTGAACAACCACCAATGCTTGCTTTTGCTGGTATTGCCTCTCCCGAAAGCTTTATTGAGAGCTTGCGGAGCGAGGGGATCAACGTCACAGCACACCGCTTTTTCAAAGATCATGAGCCATACACCGCAAAAAAACTCCGTACCATACGGCAAGAAGCTGATGAAAAAGGGCTAAGCCTTGTGACAACGGAAAAGGACTATTTCCGTATGCTTGGCAGTCCTGAACTTATCCGCATTATCACCGCGCGCCCCTGTTATTATTTGAGAATCGCGCCCGACATTATTGCTGGCGAAGCGCACCTTAAAGCGATGTTGCGTGACGTTGTCGGCAAACAGGCGGAGCGCAAAAGGACAGGTTCAGCTACTCCTTCACGATTTTCGAAATTGCCTTAAAGCGCTCGCCCTCCGCCACACGTAACAGCTCAAACAGCGCCATCTCCGTGCTGGTTAAAAATGCACCAGCCCTCTCAATGCAACGAATACCCAACTGCTTATTCGCCTCCGTCCGTGACGACACCGCATCAGTCACCAAATGCACGCCATAGCCAAATTCAAGCAGATCAACGGAGGTTTGATACACACAAACATGCGTCTCAATTCCCACCACAAGAATATTGTTACGATTAAATGAACGGAGCTGCTTCATAAACTCGGGAGTGCCGCAACAACTGAATGTTTTTTTCTCTACAGGAATATTGCCTGGCAAAAGCTCCATCAACGATTCCTGCGTGCAACCAAGCCCTTTTGGATATTGCTCAGTCACTACAATCGGCAGCTCAAGAATGGTTGAAGCTCTCAGTAATTTAGAGATATTTGCAACGAGTGTTTCAGGCTGAAAAACACTCTGTGCCAACTTACCTTGCACATCAACAAGCAGGAGCAACGTTTCCGCGGGAGTTATCATAATTGTTAATTTTTAATGAGGCTGAAGAAGCTTATTGTTACTGAAGCGAGACTCTCTTACGTTCTCAATTGCGCGATGAAAAATTTACTTTTTGAGAAGGATCATCGATCATGCCGCCAAGGCAACTCATTGACGATTTGTCATGTGCTCACATCGACAAACAAAAAGAGAATGTTCACGAATAAAAAAAGACATTAGAAGTAAAATTCGCAATAATTTTTTCACAGATAATGCGGATGAAACTTACAATTCGATAAGCTCTTTGCTGAATTGCTGCAACGGAGTCGCCCCAGATGAACCCATAACGACGGTATCTTCAATGCGCACGCCAAATTTGCCGGACAGATAAATGCCGGGCTCAATGGTAAACACCATATTCTCCTGCAACTCACACTCGCCTTTAGGGCTGATACGCGGCTCCTCATGCACCTCAAGACCAACACCATGCCCGAGTCCATGACCAAACTCCTCTCCAAAACCATGATCGGCAATAAACTTGCGTACCACAGCATCAAGCTCTTTTGCCACCATGCCGCAACGTGCTGAAGCTATGCCAAGCTCTTGCGCCTCTTGCACGATACGGTACACGGCACGCGCCTCATCCGAAACTTTTCCAAGCGCAACCGTACGAGTCTGGTCAGAGGCGTAACCATCCACAACACAACCGGTATCAAGCACAATCAACTCACCTTGTTTGAAATGCGCTGCTGAAGGTTGTGCGTGAGGCATTGCAGAGCGAACACCAGCGGCAACAATCGGCTCAAACGAATCCCGCTCTGCACCAAACTTTTTATGCTGATAGGTAATCTCCGCAGCGATATCAAACTCTGTCACCAACGGAGAGATCATGGGAAGCACATGCTCAAGCACTCGCTCGCTAATTTCAGCCGCACGCCGCATTGCAGAGAATTCATGGGAATGTTTAACCATTCTGAATTCATCGAAAAACGCGGCAACAGGTATCACCCGATGTTGACCATGGAGCAGCTCAACAAGGCGATTCGCCTCATGCCACGTCACATTATCGGATTGCAGCGCCACTGTTTTGCCAAAAGGATAGCGACCGGAGAGCAACTCGACAGCAAATCCGTCAGGCGCAATAACCGTTTCTGCTACTGAAACTTCGTGAACCACCTGCTCCTTATAACGAAAATCAGTAAAGAGCCAGATCTTCTCGCCTGTCATAAGAACACGAGCGCTCGATCCACTGAATCCTGTAAGCCAGCGAATCACCGAAAGATCGGTAACAATCAAAGCCTCAATACCAAGGCTCAGCATTTTCATTCGTACCAGATCGAGTGACTTTTTCTCAAAAAGCGCACGTTCTTTGTTATCCATGGGCTAATCAAAAGATGAGTAAAGATGATGATTGAGCGCAGTGCAATGCAATCAATCTTTTTATTAATTTACACTTATAAAAAGTCATAACCATTTGCCAACATCTCCATACTTCATGCCTCAAAAAAAGTTATTGCAAAAGCTGCTCACTGGAGAGCATTTATCACAGGATGAGATGACATTCTGCATGAACAGCTTTATGGATGGTCTTTTTCCTGATAGTGTCATTGCCGCACTGCTTGTATTGCAACAAAACAAAGGGATTACGCCAACCGAAACAGCGGGCGCTTACTACAGTTTGATGGAAAAAGCCAACACCATCGAGTTACGTGAAGATGCTGTTGACACTTGTGGAACCGGTGGCGACCATGCAGGAACGTACAATATTTCAACAATGGCCTCCATCATTGCCGCCAGCGTTGGCGTACCTATTGCCAAGCATGGCAACCGTTCGGTCACCAGCAGTTGTGGCAGCGCAGATGTGCTTGAGGCTCTCGGTTTTAATGTCAATTTATCGCCCGATGCTACCAAAAAGCTCTTTCAGGAGACGGGTTTTGCCTTTCTTTTTGCACCACTCTACCACCCTTCAATGAAGCGAGTAGCCTCAATCCGCAGAGAACTTGGCATTCGAACCATCTTTAATATTCTTGGTCCACTGATTAATCCCGCAAAGACAAAACGTCAACTTGTGGGCGTCTTTAATCGCGAATTGATGGAACTGTACACGGAAGTATTGGTGCAAACCGGCGCTCACCATGCGTTGATTGTACACTCCATAACGGAAGAGGGAATTGCTCTCGACGAGCCCAGCCTTAACGGACCAACACATGTGGTTGAAATTCAACACGGCATTGTAGTACAGCACACCCTGTATCCTGAAGATTTGGGACTTTCGCGACACGCACTCTCTGAAATTCAAGGTGGCACGAAAGAGGAAAACGCAATGATTATTCGCCGTATTCTTGATGGCAGCGCGCCGCAAGCACACCTTGATGCTGCACTGTTTACCACGGCGCTTGCCTGTTACGTTTCAGGCAAAGTTCCCTGTATTAATGATGGCTTTATGATAGCAAAAGATGCTCTGGAGAGTGGACGTTCAGAAGAGACGTTTAAAAAGATCGTCCAATGCAATGCTGAACTCTCAGCACAACAAAATTTATAGAGCGCGACCTTTAACTTTTTGCTAAAAAACTTGTATACTGTTCGCTTTGTTTTTATGCCGAAGCGAGAACCACTATGCCCATGAACGGACGAGAAACCCTTCACCCTGAAAAGCAGCAGAGCATCGCCGAAAAGCTACGCTTATCAGGTGTGAGCGATTCCCGGCAGAGAGATATTCAGCAAGCGCTTGAGAATGTCAACCGCCCTGGATTCAGAATTGAACCATCAGCGATTGTGCCTCTGATGAAGCCGGTAACATGGTTTCCACCCATGTGGGCATTTGCCTGTGGCGTGGTTTCAACGGGCGAAAGTGTGACAGAACACTGGTCGATTCTTCTGCGAGGCATTCTGCTTGCCGGACCGCTGATGTGCGCTATGTCGCAGACAATGAACGACTATTTCGACCGTGAAGTTGATGCCATCAATGAACC
>CAIQSY010000230.1 GCA_903874585.1 uncultured Chlorobiaceae bacterium
GCAAGGCGCTATCCTGTTGTAAAGCATCAACATCCTCACGTTTCAACCTTCCAGCAGGCGGCTTCGTGACCTTTTTCATACGCAACAAGCGGTGGTTGTGCTTGACGGCAGTGGGCATCGGCAAGTGCACATCGGCTGGCAAAGCGGCACCCTTCGGGCGGATTTACTGCGCTGGGCACATTGCCTTCGATAACGTGCAGGCGCTCTTTTGTGGATGAACCAAGCCGTGGTATTGACTTGAGCAATCCTCTCGTGTAGGGGTGAAGCGGATTGTTGAAAAGCTGCTGCACGGCGCCTTTCTCGACCACGCGCGATGCGTACATCACCAGCACCTCTTCGCAAAGCTCAGCAACAACGCCGAAGTCGTGGGTGATGAGCATGACGCTCATGCCGGTATCGGCTTTCAGCTTACCGATAAGATCGAGAATTTGCGCCTGCACGGTAACGTCAAGCGCCGTGGTTGGTTCGTCGGCAATGAGCAGCGCAGGATTGCAGGAGAGCGCCATGGCAATCATCACGCGCTGGCGCATTCCGCCTGAAAGCTCGTGCGGATAAGCGGCAAATCGTTCGGTTGGATTGGGAATGCCGACGAGATGCAGCAGCTCAATGGCGCGCTCTTTCGCTTCGGCATGGTTTTTGTTGCGGCTGTTGTTGCGGTGAATAAGAATCTGCTCCATAATTTGGTCGCCGCAGGTAAAGACAGGATTGAGCGAGCTCATCGGCTCCTGAAATATCATGGCAATATCGTTGCCGCGCAGGCGGCGCATCTGCTCTTCGGAGAGCTTCAGCAGATCGTTTCCCTTCCACAAAATTTCGCCACCAGCAAAATAGCCGGGCGGCATGGGCACAAGGCGCATCACCGAGAGCGCCGTCACCGATTTGCCAGAGCCCGATTCGCCAACAATGCCCAGCGTTTGGTTCCGTCCAAGCGAAAAACTGACGCCATCAACCGCTTTGGCAACACCACTTTCGGTTGAGTAGTAGGTTTGGAGGTTTTTCAGTTCAAGAATTTTTTCCATATTTGAGAACATGCCCGGCACGCGGTTGTTTCGAGGTTACTTTTCTGGCGAAATGACGCATCAATAATATATGGTTTTTGTCCGCTTCAAATGAAAACGTTATCCAATACCGATCCACAAAGCGCCACCGTTACCAAAAGAAATTCCGCCTTTCTCTTTGAGTCACTCAAGCACGCAGCCCCTTACGCTTTACTTGCCAAAACACTCACAACGGCATTGCCGCAATCGGTAGCTTTTGCGCCTGTCAACATCTCTGGTTTGCAGGGTTCGTTGTCGTCGCTTGTGGCGGCAGCGCTCTTTGCCGATATGAAAGCTCCTCTGATGGTGCTTTGCGGGCAGAACAGCTTTGAGCGTTACGATAATGACCTTGAGGTGCTGCTTGGTAAAGAGAGTATCTGCAATACTTCCGATGAGTTATCGCTCTCTATCGGCACGCTTGCTACTGGTAAAACTTCCGCAATTCTCTCCTTTTTTGATGATCTCGATTTTGCGCTCTGCAAGCCGGAAGAGGCTGAACAGCGCATCTTTCGCCTGAAGAGTGAGCATGATGCGGGCTACAGCACATTGACCAAGTTTTTGAGAGAGAACAATTTTGAGCAGTGCGATTTTGTTGAGGATGAAGGCGAGTTCTCCATCCGAGGCTCAATTATCGATGTTTTTCCTTTTGGCGCGCGTGAGCCGTTACGCATCGAATTTTTTGGCGATACGGTGACGTCGCTGCGGCTTTTCGATATCAACAGCCAGTTGTCGGGCAAAACCGTTCAATGTGCCGATATCACCGCAAGTTTTACCGACGAAACTGCGCGTGCCGGTGCGGCGGAGAGCACCATTCTCGACTATCTCGATCCGGCAACGATTATCATGATTGATGATATGGCGGAGTTTGAGGCGCGGGATGGAATTGATTCGTTGCGAGCGGCATTATCGCGCTTTCGCTGCATCACCATTATGCCGCTTGCAACGGTGGCTATTGATTTTGGCGCGGTGGCGCAGAAAAAGCTGAACGCCAATTTTCGCATTCTTGCCACACTGTTGCAGCAGGAGCGTGCCCAGCATCTGAAGCCGATTTTTGCCACCAGCTCCCGCCGTGAAATTGCGGAGTTGACCGATTTTCTTGCCGCTGAAATGCCAAGCGAAGAGTTTGCCGCGAGCTGGATTCCGCTCAATCTCCATACCGGCTTTACCTTCGGCGACCTTGATCTCTACACGGAATCCGACATTTTTGGTAAGCTACACGCCCATAAAGCACATCGCAAAAGGAAGATACGC
>CAIQSY010000231.1 GCA_903874585.1 uncultured Chlorobiaceae bacterium
CGGCTAAAACAGTGTGCGAAACGGTTGAGGGTATTCTTCAAAACGCATCAAACACCGCTGCAGGTGAAGGGAGCTGAGAGCTGGTATGCGCGTTATTGAGTACGATAATGGAGTTGTGTACTCTTACGGTTCACGAACTCCGCTGGATTTTTTGCCTGAACCATCAGCCATCACGGTGGGTTCCTATGATGGCCTTCATCGCGGGCACCGCCAGATTATCGCCAGGATGATGGATGTTGCCGCAGCTCGTCACCTCAGAAGTGTGATGGTGACCTTTGAGCCACACCCGCGATTGGTTCTCAAGGGTGATGTTGTCGGTCCACTGGGTTTATTGACCACACTTGATGAGAAAATAGAGCTTCTCGCTGATACTGGTGTTGATATGCTTGTGGTGATTCGGTTTACTCCTGAATTTTCTTTGCGCAGTTCTGATGATTTTATTCGCACTATGCTGGTCGGCTTGCTTGGCGCTAAAAGCATTATTGTTGGCTATGATCACGCTTTTGGGCGCGACCGAAGTGGTAGCCGCGAGACGCTTGAGCGGCTGGGGCGAGAACTTGATGTCGTTGTTGAGGTGGTTGATGCGGTTTCCATTGATAATGAGCATTTTTCAAGCACTCAAATAAGGAGGCTGCTTGTAAGCGGTCGCATTGAAGAGGCAAATTACGCGCTTGGTTCAGCGTATATGATTACTGGTACCGTTGTTGATGGCGAAAAACGGGGGCGTCAAATTGGTTTTCCTACTGTTAATCTGAAGCTTTCGGATCCACATAAACTGTTGCCACGTTCGGGTGTGTACTGCGCGCATACGGCTATTGAGGGTGTGCACTGTAAAGCGTTGATGAATATTGGTGTACGGCCGACAGTGTCATCGTCAGGCATTATCTCCCTTGAAGCACATCTGTTAGGGTACAGTGGTGATTTATATGGCGCTTTGCTTCGTTTTACGCTGCATCGATTTTTACGGGAAGAGGAGCAATTTACCACACTTGATGCGTTGAAAACCCAACTTGAAAAAGACAAAAAAACGGTAGAGTTGTATTGTTAATAATATTATATTCCAAACCAATCGATTTATCATATAATAATTGAAAAGATATGAGTTTGACAAAAGAGGCTAAAGTTGAAGTTATCACGCAGTTTGGTGCTTCTGATAAGAATACTGGAAAGTCAGAAGTTCAGGTTGCGCTCTATACCCGCAGAATTACTGAGCTTACCGGTCATTTGCAGCAGCACCCCAAAGATAAGCACTCCCGTCGTGGTTTGCTGATGCTGGTTGCAAAGCGTAAAAAAATGCTTAATTACGTTAAAAACGTTGATATCAATCGTTACCGCAAAGTGATTGCTGAACTCGAACTCCGCAAGTAATCGCTTTGGGTTGCCTGATCTCTGCAGGGTTTTTGCCCTGCAGTCTATCTTTTTAACAGAAACGCACCAACAAAACAGCTATGTTGGAAAGTATGACCGGATATGGCAGTGCCGAAGCCGTTGAAAGTGGTGTTCGGACACTTGTCGAGTTACGATCAGTCAACAATCGCTTCGCCGAAATCAGTGTTAAGCTCCCTCGTCAATTACTCTCCTATGAGCTTGAAGTTCGGGAGTTGATTCGTGCTCATTTCCAGCGAGGAAAAATATCTGCCTATATTCAAATGCAGATTGATGATGAGCAACCCATTGCTGTCAGTATCAATGTTGCTAAAGTACAAGCCTATAAAGCGTTGCTTGAAACGCTCAAGCGCGAAGCTGCTATAGATGCGCCTCTACAGCTTGAACATATTTTAAGATTTCCTGATCTCTTTGATAATGGCACGAATGCGCTCGACACTGCAGGGCATAGTTGGTCATTTGTGAAAACGCTTCTGCTCGATGCTCTTGCTCGTCTAAAAGCTATGCGGCGCAAGGAGGGCGAAGAGCTTTCCATCGATTTCAGAGCACGTATTGCTGATATTGAGGAGATGCTCCATAGCATTACAGTGCTTGCTGCCGATAATCTCGAAACAGTAAGAAAGCGCCTTACCGCAAAGGTTGAGGCTGTTGCAGGCAAAGATATTGCCTATAGTCGCGATCGCCTTGAAATGGAGCTGGTGCTTGCTGCAGACAGGCTCGATATTACCGAAGAGTTGACTCGTTTTGCCAGTCACAACAAATTTTTTCTTGAAGAGCTTTGCAATGAAGAGAGCGGTTCTGGTCGAAAATTGAACTTTTTGCTGCAGGAGCAGTTGCGTGAAGCCAACACGATTGCCTCAAAATCGCAAAACGCTACGATTTCACAGAAGATTGTGCAGGTTAAAGAGGAGCTTGAAAAAATACGGGAACAACTGCAAAATATTGAGTAGCCTCATGGTTGAAAAGCAGCAGCAAGGGAAGTTGATTGTTTTTTCAGCACCATCAGGTACAGGCAAGTCCACTATTGCCAACATTGTGCTTGAACGTTTGCCACATCTCAAATTTTCCGTATCAGCGACGACTCGCCAGAAAAGAGAGGGTGAGCAAGAGGGCATTAACTACTATTTTTTTTGCAAAGAGGATTTTGAACGAACCATTCAGTCTGGTGGTTTTATTGAATATGAGTTCTTTTTTGGCAACTATTATGGTACACTGCTTGATAAGACATATCAAGCCATTCATGCTGGCAGCAATATGTTGCTTGATTTGGATGTAAAAGGTGCTCTCAATCTGAAAAAGCTCTTTCCTGATAACTCATTACTTCTTTTTATACAGCCACCAAGTATGGAGGTGTTGCAGGAAAGATTGAAAAGCCGTGAGAGTGAAGATGAACATAGTTTGAGTATTCGCCTTCAGCGAGCCCAGTTAGAGATGGAATATGCGTCTCAATTTGATGAAGTGGTTGTGAACGATACGCTGCAAGAGGCAGTGGATGCTGTTATGGCAATTATCACCAAATTTCTTTCAACAACGTAAAATAACGAGCAATGCCGGTTAACCCAGTTGACTTGAATAAATTAAGAAGTGCACACTCCAATTTGTATGAAACGGTTGTTGCCATTTCAAAAAAGGCAAAAAAGCTGTACGACGAAGAGCGGACAGAGCTTGAAGATAAGCTGCTTCCTTATAAAGAGATGATTCGTAATCCGAGTAGTGAATCGGAGTCTGATAAAGTTTTTCCAGAACAGATTGCTATCAGTCTGGAATTTGAGGTTCGTGAAAAATCATCACATAAAGCTGTGGCGGACTATTTTGATCGTCAGTATGATTACGTTCTTGAAAAGCCGGTAGAGAAAAAGATTGTACATACTGAAGATGATGATGAAACTGACGGGGATTAATCAGCTTACACTTCGTGTGAACGATTTGCGGCAGGCAGAATCGTTTTATTGTAATATTCTTGGCATTCCACTTGATCATCGGGTGGGTGCCAATATTGTTTATCTGCGCCTTTATTCAGATATCCTTGTACTGGTAAAAGCTGAAACAAAAGCCTCTCCTGAAGCTCGTGATATCAGAGTTGATCATTTTGGATTTCGTCTCCCTTCAGATGCAGAGGTTGATGCTGCTGCTCATTATCTTGCTGAGCAAGGAGTTCACATTGTTACTCGCCCTGCCAATCGACGTGAAGGGCGTGCTTTTTTTGTTATGGATCCCGATGGTAATTTAATCGAGTTTTATTCCATGCACGATAAAGGCATTACTCGTTCCGATGTTGATATCGATATTTCCTCTCCTCAAGAGAGTGCGTCGGTTCAAGAACAACCGAGCACCGAAGAGCAGCTTCCTGATATCCCTAAGAAAAATCGGCGGTCACGCAAGTAACTTATTTCGTATCCGCTTTTTGTTGTCGTAAAAGTTGTCGTAAAACTTCTTCAGCTTCACGAAGTTGTTCTGGTGTATTTATTCCGAGTATTTCGTTTGCATCCTCAGTTATAAATGCACTTACGGTAGCACCTTTTGCAAAACAGAGAGCAAAAACGTCGGTAAGATAGTACTCTTGCTGGGCATTATTCGTGGTAATGTTACTCAGCGCATCAAACAGCAGTGTTGCATTAAAGACGTACACACCTGAATTAATCTCCCTTAC
>CAIQSY010000232.1 GCA_903874585.1 uncultured Chlorobiaceae bacterium
CTGGTCATTGCATCCGCTGGAATTGTTCACCTTTCTTGTGCCGGGCAGTTTCGGTTTTGGTGGCGTCACCTACTGGGGCTTTATGCCCTTTACCGACTTTCCAAACTATGCTGGTATTGTGGTGCTGCTGCTCGCTGTTGCAGGTGCCGCAATGCGCCGCAAAGAGCCGATGATCTGGTTCTCTCTTGCGGCTCTGCTGCTCGCTCTGCTGCTCTCCTTCGGCAGGTTTTTCAGTCCTGTCTTTGATCTCTTCTACCATTTTGCGCCGCTCTTCAGCCACTTCAGAGTGCCGTCGATGGCGCTTATCATGCTCTACCTGATGGTGTCGTTTCTTGCCGCAATCGGGATACACGACCTGTTCCAGCGCCAGCCCGTAACGCTACTCAAACCGCTCAAGATTGGCGCACTTTTCATTGCTGTTATCTTGATTTTCTCTCTGCTGTTCGAAGAACCCGTTGAGAGCTTTTTCCGTTTGCTTTTCCCTGATCCATCGGTTGAGAGTTTCGATCTTGCCTTTATGGTCAATAAGCTGCGCTGGGAGCATCTTATTGACGGCTTCTGGATAGCGCTGATTATCGTCGCATTTTTCGTTGGAGTTCTGTGGTTGTTTATCACGAAAAAGCTCTCTCTCAACATCTCTGCTGCTCTCCTGATGCTTCTTGCCATTGGCGATCTTCTCTGGATTGATATGCAGATTATTTACCCATCCGCCAATGCACTGCGCTCGCCGCTCTATGCCGATAGCCATAAGGTGGAACAAGCCTTTCAGTCGGATGATATCACCCGCTACCTTGCGGCACAGAAAAAACCATTCAGAGTCTATCCTGCCGGCCCTCTTTTTGCGGAAAACAAATTTGCCCTGTTCGGCATTGAATCTGTCGGTGGCTATCATCCCGCAAAGCTCAAGCTCTACGAAGAATTTCTTGCAAAAACCGAGAACCTTACCAGTATCAACGTACTCCGAATGCTTAATGTCGGCTACATTGTCAGCCCTGTGCCACTTGCTCATCCTGCGCTTGAACTGGTCAAAACCGGCACGCTCCAACTCGCCAGTGGCCCCGTTACGGCGTCTGTGTATCGCCTGCAAAGAAGCGCTCCACGCGCATGGTTTGCCAGCCGAGTAACGGGCGTGCAAGGTGATGAAGCGCTGTTTGCCCATCTTCTCGATGATGAGCTGCGCACTGGTGAGGCATACATT
This sequence comes from uncultured Chlorobiaceae bacterium, assembly GCA_903874585.1. GTDB lineage: Bacteria > Bacteroidota > Chlorobiia > Chlorobiales > Chlorobiaceae > Chlorobium. The sequence continues at coordinate 1,199 of CAIQSY010000232.1, forward strand.
GACGCTGCGCAATGGCAAGGCAGCCGCACATTTGCTGCGGCAATGGTAACGTCGCTTGATGCAAAAGCAGAATCCATGGTCGTGAAGGTTGCCACGTCGGGCGAAGCATTTCTTGTGGTGAGCGAACTCTATTATCCGCTTCGCTGGAAAGTTACCATTGATGGCCGCGACGCGTCAATGGTGAAAGTGAACGGGCTGTTACGTGGCGTTGTCGTTCCATCAGGTAGTCGGGAGGTCAGGTTTTATTATGATCGCAGCAGCTTTGACGTCGGTCGTTGGATATCGCTTATCGCCTTTATCACAGCACTGCTGATGGTTGCCTGGGGTATTGGCTGGTCGTGGTTGATAAAGTCAGGGGAATCGAGGATTCCTCGCGGGTATCACTAAAATCCCAGCAATCCGCTGATATAACCGAACTCATTGTTCAAATATTTTATTTCTCTATCTTGGAATAAAGTATAAGGAGTGAGATGCGATAATTTTGAAACTTATTCATAATGACTAGCACAGCACAGCACAGCACAGCACAGCACACAGCACAGTAACAGGTTACAGCTTCGGTTAGCAAGGCTTGATGACGCGAAAGTGCTTTTAGAATGGAGAAACAATTCTTTAACTCGTCAAGCCAGTCATAACACTGCGCTTATTAGCGAAGACGAACATATACAGTGGCTGACAAGTATTTTGGAGAATGAAAATCGAAAGTTGTATGTTGCTGAAATCGATGGAGCTCCTGCTGGGACGGTACGTGTAGATTCAGAAAAATATGGATATGAACTTTCTTGGACTGTATCCCCGATGATGCGTGGTTCTGGTATTGGAAAGGAAATGGTTTCTCAGCTTGCGAAGGGCATATCCGAACCCATACGTGCAGAAATCAAGAGTGGCAATGTTGCTTCAATCCGAATTGCAGAGGAAGCTGGCATGATGTTTGACCGCGAGGAGGAAGGAGTTCTTTACTATCATCGTGACGCAATTCTTCAACCCATTATTCCGTGAAATGTTAATCGAAAAATGAGACATATAAGGCATGCTTCTGGTAGGTGGGTTGCCACCGAACAAACACAAGTTGGTCGTCGCATGGCTCGAAATTCATCAGGAAGATTTGCTTGCTGACTGGCATTTGGCTGTCAACGGCAAGAAACCGTTTCCAATAAAAGGACTTGACCAATGAGAATTGCAGAACTTCATCCCCAACCCGATTGGGTGTTGTCCATCGTTGCGGACGATGGTCGTATTGGCAGTTTTGATGTTACTCCTTACCTTGACTATGAAGCGTTTGAAAAGCTTCGACACCATGATGAATTTATGAAGGTTATCAATGGTGGCTACTTTATCGAATGGGAGTGTGGCGCTGATTTATCGGCAGACACCATTGAGGCATAGTGGAATGAATGCAGTGCCGTTAAAATTTGAGTACCCAACAGGTTGCAGTCAGCATTCCTGCGTTTGTTGTGTTGTCAGTTGTCACAACAAAATAAATGTTCAGCCTCCAAACACTCCTGCCCGCTTAACCCCAGTCGTCTTGCACAAACTTTCCACTCCTTCACCACCTCGCACACCTCACTGACAATTTTCCAAGCAAGCGCGTTATCCATCCGGTAATATCCGGCAGTTGCAATCGCTACATGAAAATCAGGTTGACGATTGTAGAGATCAAGTGACAGCACATGCCCTGTCTTTGTGAACGAGGGGTTCATGTCGAAAGCGGGTGCCAGTCGCCAGCCAGCAGGAGTGCGGATGAAGCCGTGATTGCGCAGATGGTCATCGCGGTTTGCCGTGGCGATGTTGAACACTACTCTGGTGAACAGCTCTTCGAGGTCGCGGGTGATGTGGTCAGCTTCGCCGTAGGTTGAAAGAAATTCTGCCAGCTCAAGGTAACTGGCATCGTCAGTATCGATATGGTGAAGCATGGTCATGGCTGAGGCAAAAAAACGGCGCTGGTTTCTGGTTCGGTCAAATCGCTTTACAAGAAAGGTGTGGTATCCGTTACCAATCTGCATGAGGCGAGCCTCGGGAACTGTGATATGGCATTGCTGTGCCAATTCATGCAGCAGCTTTTCCCAAAGGGCAACATCGTAGTCATCATCGGCTGAAGGAAATTTTGCAATCCAGAGAGCACCATTCTCATCTATCAGATTTGCCTTCGGACGAGCGCCGCCAAGTGATGAGCCGGGGGCGACAAGAACCTTCAGCCACTCTTTGATTTTACCAAGATCATCCTGCTTTTTTCTGGTCAACTCCACGGCCACCTCCTGCAACTCAGCAATCCTTGTCACTGGTGGCGCAGATAACGCCTCGTTGGCAAGATAGAGTGATTTACCGGGGCGGCTGAATCGCAAGGCGCCCATGCGTGTGCAGTCCTGAACTCCCAATAAAAAATCCCACGGGCCAAGAGTTCTCGGTGTGCGCCCCTCATCTTTTGCTTCGATCGCCTCCCTGCGTTTCATCAGGAGTTGGCCCCAACGATCGGGACACGAATCCATGAAGACACCGAAATTGGAGGCACCCGGAAAGAAGTCTCCCGGCGAGAGATCAAGCTCCGGGTCGAGTGGAAATGCGTTGACGCTTTTGAGCCATGTTGGTTCATAAACGAATCGGACGCTACCCCGAGCTCCACGGAAGAGTGTGCCGATCTGTTGAAGATCGCCGAATGCCGGGTCGTCAAGCCATACCCAGAGCTGTTCATCTTCACGCTTCGCCATTATTCGCTCCTGCTGGCGCTTTTTTGCGCGGCGCCCTTCTGCGTTGAGGAAGCGATTCGTCCTGCAGGTGGCGACCCAGAACATCATCTTTGGCGATCAACGACAAATCTCCAAGCAGTCCGAGGACGCGAAGCACCTGAACGTAGAAGCCGACAGCAACCGACGGGTCACCGTTCTCAATTTTGTAGAGCGTCGGGCGTGAAAGGTTTGCCCTGGCACAGACAGTCTCCATGGAAAAGCGGCGACGAAGCCGTGCATCTCTGAGACGTTGTCCTAGAGCTTCCATCTCTTTCGCCGAGGCGGGATATAGCGGTGTTGCTCTGCTTGTCATAACGATAACATTTGCTTTCATTATAAGCATGATTTGTGAATTATCATTGCAGTTAATTATCTTGAGTAAAATTACTCAAGATAATGAGCAAAAAAATTATGATCATCGAGCGCTCTCAAAAAAACTGCTGATTACAATGGCAGAAGTTCGTCAATTCATTAAAGTGGCCACACTCAGCACGCTTCAGGCATGGCTGTATTTGAGCAACAATGCAAGCCTTACAAGGTTTTTCTGGTTGGAAACTCGGGGATTCCATGGCAGGAGTTTCTTAAACTGGAACCCGTTGAGTTGTTTGCGTGAGTGAGACAACTCCCTCAGAGGTGTTATTTTGTTACGATCGCAACAGCTTTGATGTCGGTCGTCGGATATCCCTTATCGCCTTTATCAACGCACTGCTAATGGTGGTCGTTATGGCTGAGGATGAGCGGAAATGTTTCGTTTTTGTAAAGCCGCCTATGAAGCAGTAGATTACGCACATCGTAACGTTAGAGCGTTGTATCGGAATTATATCATCGTTGTATGAAATTATTTTTAAGGCTTGTTCGCTATCTTCTTCCCTCAAAAGGAAAGATTGTGCTTGTTGTTATTGTGAGTGTTATCTCTTCGCTTCTCGGCGTTGTCTCCATTTACTCCGTTCTTCCTCTGCTCAATGCCGTATTTAATGCCGATAAAAGTGTTGTTTCTTCTCAGTATTCAAATCCCACTCATCTCGAAAAGCCAAAATTGGTAAGTAATGATAAGGCGGCATTAGGTTTTGCCGGTGTTGATACCGACAAACTGAAAGCCACTGCTACAGAGAAGTTTACCAATCTTTTTCATGCCGAAACAAAAGAGAAAACTCTTTTGAATATTTGTCTTTTTCTCATTGCTTCCTTTGCCGTTAAAAACCTTTTTGTCTATCTGAACGGTCAAATAATATTCAGGATACAAACGAAAACCGCTAAAAAACTTCGTGATGATGTTTTCAGTAATATCATCGAAATGCATCTCGATTATTTTAATAAGAACCGTGTTGGAAACTTGATGAATCTCGTTTATAACGATGTGCAAGCTGTCAATAATGCTGTAAGTTCTACCTTTGTAAACTTTTTACAAAATCCGTTTGCCATCGTTGTTTATGTCACTGTACTTTTTGTTTTAAGCTGGAAACTAACACTTTTTGCATCCGCTATATCTCTTTTCATTTTATTTATTATTCGCATTATTGGTCAAAATGTTAAAGGGTATGCTACAAGTTTTCGGAGCAAAATGGGCGATATGAATGCTATTCTACAAGAAAAGTTCAGTGGTATTAAGGTTATTAAATCAAGCGCTTTTGAAAATGTTGAACGAGCTAAATTTCAGGCATTTACTACTGATTTTCGGCATCTTGATATACGAATAGCTGGACTCAGTAATCTTATTGGACCGCTTAATGAAACCTTACTCGTTTCAGCAATTGCATTTGTGCTCTGGTTTGGTGGATTGCAGGTTTTTGAAGCAAAAATGACATCATCAGAATTAATTCTTTTTGCGTTTACACTCTATTCAACCATGGGTCCTATAAAGAAGTTTGGAGAGGTGAGCAATCAATTAGCAGTTGGTATGGTTTCTGCTGAACGTCTTTTTGAGTTGCTCGATTCAACTCCAGATATTAAAAATGGTACGCAGCCTATTTACAGTTTTCAGCATGATATCAAGTTTGAAGATGTCTCTTTTAAATACAATAAGGATGCGACCGCTCCAAATGTTCTAGATCATGTCTCTTTCGAAATTAAAAAAGGTGAAATGGTTGCGCTTGTAGGGCAATCTGGTTCTGGTAAATCAACAACTGTTGATCTTCTGCTGCGTTTTTATGATGTCGATGCTGGTCGCATTACTATTGATGATATTGATATTCGTCAGTATGATTTCAAACAATTACGAAGCATGATTGGAGTGGTGAGCCAAGAGGTTATTCTCTTTAATGATACAATAAAAGCCAATATTGCTTACGGTACCCATGAAAATATCAGTGTTGAACGGGTAATAACCGCAGCAAAGATGGCGAATGCTCATCAGTTTATTGCCGAGAAACCAGAGCAGTACGAAACGTTTATTGGTGATCGTGGTGTGCAGCTTTCTGGGGGGCAACGTCAGCGGTTGGCTATTGCTCGTGCCATGGTAAAAAATCCCGAATTATTGATTTTTGATGAAGCAACAAGTGCGCTTGATAATGAGTCAGAAAAGGTTGTACAGCAGGCAATTGATCATGCGCTTGAAAATCGTACAGCACTTGTTGTGGCACATCGGCTTTCGACGGTCAGGAATGCTGATCGGATTATTGTTATGGATCGTGGTAGAGCTATGGAGTCAGGTAACCATCATGAGTTGCTGTTGCAGGGTGGATTGTATAAGCATTTGTATGATATTCAGTTTGCAGGGAAAGCAATTATAACCTAAACTGAGCGATTCCAGCCTAAACTGAAGTGGACCCTTCGAGTCAGACAATAAAAAGGCGAGTTTAAGTTGGTAACTAGCCCTGATTCATACAGCGGAAAGGCGCTGTCCCTTGATACCATAGCCATCTCATGCTTCGGAAAGCTTGTTCTTCTCACCATACTTATCAACTATCCTTGCACCACCTCCGCTGGCTGCTTGGTAAACCTTGTCTGGTGTGCTATAACCCAACGACTGGTGCATTCTCTCCGTATTGTAAAATAGGAAATAATCCTTTATTCCAAGCTCCAATTCAGTCACGGTGGCATACCCCTTCAAGTAAATATCTTCATGCTTGACACTGCGCCCCAGAGCCGTTCAACAAAGATGTTATCCAGTGCCCGACCACGTCCATCCATACTGATGCCAATGCTTTCATGCGCCTTGAGAGCTGTAAGAAAGGCATCACTGGTGAATTGAGAACCTTGATCGGTGTTGAAGAGCTCAGGCGTTCCATAAGCCAACAGGGCATCATTGAGAGAGTCAACACAAAATCCGCTGTCCAAGGTGTTCGATAGCCGCCATGACAAAACCTTGCGTGAGTACCAATCGATCACAGCCACCAGGTACATAAATCCTCGTGACAAGCGCACATAGGTGATATCGGTGCTCCACACTTGGTTGGAACTATTCACCACAACTCCTCGTAACAAATAAGGATATACCTTATTCTCCGGATGTGGCTTACTGGTATGCTGTCCCGGTGCCATACCAGCAAGTCCCAAAATATCCATCAACCGTTGTACACGCTTGCGGTTAATCCGATACCCTAAACCACGAAGGTAATGCACGATTTTGCGGCTACCATAAAAGGGATGCCGAGTGTACTCTGCGTCAATCGCATCCAACAACTGCTGTTCCTCTCCATCGGGGAGTGCTGCGCTTTGCAGTGCATAGGCCGTCGAGCGGTTCGTCCCTGCAAGTTCGCATTGCCGTGTTATGGTCAGAGGCTCAAGGATGCTGATCCATTCTCGACGCGTTTTCATAGGGAGACACCAGACTTTTTTTTAAGCCAGTCCAATTCCATTTTTAACCGGCCAATCTCGGCATAAAGCCGTTCATGACTTGCTGATAGGTCAACAGGTTTCGGACCACGCTTGGTTTCGAAAAGGGTTGGTGCCTGCTCTTGTAACTCTCTTTTCCATTGTCCAATCTGTACCGGATGAACTTCAATTTCCTGACTGATGTCGTTCAACGTCTTGGTGCTCCGAATCGCCTCAAGTGCCACCTTTGCTTTGAATGCACCCGTAAAAATCTTTCGCTTTTTCCAATTCATAACTTGATCCTCTTTTCGGCAAGTTACCATCTTAAATTATTGTCCGAAAATTGGGGTCCACTATAGATAAGATTTTTCAAAAATGGAAGGCGGTCATTTATAGGGAATAAAATATTTTTATGCTCCCATGTATACTTCCTTATTTATGGAATGCAGTATAAATCTCCTTGATTAATAAATAAAAGCTAAATTTAGCTTTTTGGTTTAAAGCGAGTCCATTTATGCTTAGTATTGTTTTAAAGTATTCAGAAAAATATTCATGATTTTCATGAAAATATATGCGGTATTCATGTATTTTGTATTGTAATTTATCAAAAATATTTTGATGGATTTTTTTTTTGATACTTGTGTTGTGAGCTGAGGCGTTTATGAAAAAGTATTTGATCATCTAAAGCTAAGTATCCTGATGTCAAAATTTTGAAGACTGATAACATATCTGCGCCCCATAAACCCTTACTTTCAAAAAAAAGTCCTTTTTGTTCAAGTATACTCTGTCTTTTAAATAATCCATAAATAACATTAGCTTTTCCTTTTCTTTCTTCCATTTGCATGAAGGCAAAGAGTCGTTCAAATAAATCTTGTGAAGTTAATTCTTGAAGATTATATTTTCTTATTTCTTTCCCCGATATATCAATATTGTTAAAACCAGAAAATGCAATTGCTGCATTTGGGTTATGATTGAATAATTTAAGCATGGTTGATAAAAAAGAAGGTTCCCATGTGTCATCATGCGCTGCCCACATAAAGAATTCCCCATTTGCTTCTGTTAATACGGTTTTAAAATTATTTTCTGCACCTATATTAATATGATTTGATATGTATCGTATTCTTTTATCTATTGCGGCATGATTGCGGCATATTTTTGAAGTGTTATCTGTTGAGGCATTATCAGATATTATTAATTCAAATTCTTTTTCATCCTGAGCAAGAAGTGATTTTATCGCTTCATCGATAAAATCTTCCCCATTGTATACAGGCATTCCAATACTGACTTTTATTCTTTTCTCCATTTGTTCATGATTGTATTGATCTGACATATTTGATAATTTCTTTTATATGTTCTATCATGATATTTTTCAAATATATATTTTACAGCACTATAGTATTCTGGTAGCAGTTTTTTGTAGAGTTGTAGTGAATTTCTCTTTGCAGTTTTAAATCTTTTTGAATCTTTTCTTAATATGTTGTAGAAATTGACTGTTTTGCCTTCAGGCCATTTGTTTTCATAGCGTTTGTTGAATGGGTAGTCAGATAATACATGACCTCGGCCAAGATATACAATTACTGCACCTAAAGCGCCATCATTTCCGATATCCTGAATATTTAGTGCGTTTCTTATAAAATTAGTTCTGAATAACGAGTAGACAATATTGCATTTATGGGAGAGATGATGCAGCCCCATAAAGTTTAATACACGAAGATTTTTATCTTGTGATTCAATAAATTGAAAAATCTTGTGATCAATTGCTCTTTCTTTTTTCTTTGTAATACTTTGCAATTTAAAAGAAGGAAAAACAAAGTCGATCGAATTATCATTTAATAATTGAAGGGCGTTATTTAATAATGTTTGACTCCATGTGTCATCATGTGCTGCCCACATGAAAAAATCTGTGTGTGCACGATCTAATACAAACTGAAAATTATCAATTGCGCCAATATTTTTTTGTTGACGGAAATATATAATCCGCTCATCTTTATTAGCATATTCTCTACATATTCTTTCAGTACCATCATCTGAGGCATTGTCTGAAATTATTAACTCAAAATTGGTGAAGGATTGTTGCAGAAGAGAATTTAGTGCATCACAAAGCAGTTTTTCTCCATTATATACAGGCATGCCTATACTAATATATGGATGCTGATTTTTACTCTTGTTATGTAGTGTTTTTGTTATAATAGGTGGCTGCATATCCAGTTCACATTTTTTTTTGAGATGTCATGAGCTGTATAGTTGCAAACTTTTATCGAATCGCTACAGGATATCTTTTTAGAAGTTGTGCTTCATGATGTAATTTCTACACATATCCAACTATCCCGCAGCAAGTGTACAGGATAGTTGTTGGATATTTATCATCCTATCCGTTTCAGGTATCCGTCAGGAGCAACGGTAAGCAGTAATTTATTCTGAATACTTTTGTCGATTTCAAATTCGTCATGTGTTTTCAGATATTGCCATACAGCAGTTTTAGGATTATTTCCTGGTCCCCATGGACGGTCAGGAAACATTTCCTTGGGCATGTCTTCAACAACAGTGTCGAAAACGACACAGTAGCTTCCAACACTAGTGAGAGGAGCGTAAGCTTCAAGCTCAGCCAACACATGGTCATGGGTGTGGTTGCTGTCCAGAAAGACTACGATTCGAGAATAGTTTTTAGCAATAGCGTGAACCTGGTCAATGACTTCTGGAGCAATACTGGAGCCCTGAATCATCTGGATGCGCGAGGACATGGGGTGGGCTTCGATAGCTTCTCTATTATGACTACGAATATCGATATCAATGCCGAGCACTTTACGCATTGATTCCTTGGGATTGATGGTTGTTCCGCTGTTGATGGCGTCGGTCATGTCAAGCAATGCTAACATTGATGCACTGAAAATAAGTGACCCGCCGTGGGCGATACCGGTTTCAATGATGAGATCTGGTTTTATATCCCAGATGAGTTCTTGCATACAGACAATATCTTGTGGAAACTGAATGATAGGGCGACCTTGCCAATCAAAATGATATGAATATTTGTATTCACAAAGGCGATTAAAAAAGATATTAGTTTCTTGCTTCAGCTTCTCGTCGGCTCCCATTAATGATACAGAATTTGTGTCAATCATATTTGTTTTTTCTAATAATTTTAGCTGGATTCCCTATTACTACGACATTGTCAGGTATGTTTCGAGTTACAACTGCGCCAGCACCAACAACGACACTCTTACCTATTTGAATTCGAGGCAAGATTACTGCACCCGCGCCTATAAAACTATTATCCCCGATGGTTACACAGCCGCATAACACTGCACCTGGTGCAATATGAACACCAAAACCAAGCGTGCATTCATGATCAATATTTGAGCTATTATTGATAATACTGAAACTGTTAATTGAAACATCTGCTGCAATAACAGTGTTTGCCAGAATTTGACATCCATTACTTACTGATGTAGATTCTGAGACTACTGCACTAGGATGAATAATTGTTGGAAAACATAATCTGGTCAGTTGAATTTTTTCTGCGAGTTCTAAACGATCTTTTCCTCTATTACCACCAATTGCAAGAGCTGCTCCTATGCCGTATAATGATTTTTGTTCACATAACCACTGTTGAAAACCTGAAAAACCAATAAATAATGGAATACCCTCAAGGCAAGCTTTAGCCTCAGGATTATTGTCAAAAAGAGCAATAACTTTAAATCCGTTTAACTTTATGATGTCAGCTAAAACCTTGGCATGGCCAGAACTTCCCCAAATGATGAAACGATCACATTTAGACATTGAGGCACCTTAAAATAAATTCTATAACACGATTCTGCTCGTCTTTTGTCATATCATGATAGCTGGGGAGGTTAATAGCTCTATTTGGTATATCCCATGCAACAACATTAAAATATTGCTTTTCAAACATCGTCAAGCTTGACAATGGATGAAAGAACACTCTCGCATCAATATTTTTAGATTTGAAGACCTTTTGTAGTTGTTCCCGTGTTACCCCTGTTTCGGGCTGGAAAACAACAGTTGGCATCCAGCCGCCATTCGTAGTTCCAGAAGGTTCTGGATTTATGGCTACAGTAGGAAAAAATTCTATTAGTGTTTTATAGTATGACAGTATATCACGTTTTCGACTAATTAAATCATTAATTCGTTCCATCTGAGCACAACCAATGGCAGCCTGAATATTCGACATCTTGTACTTGAAGCCAACCATATCCGGCCAGAATTGTTTGGTCTGCCCTCGTGCTCGCCCATGATTACTCAGAGTAAGGACATGCTCATAGAGTCCAGGGTCATTGGTAACAAACATCCCCCCTTCACCTGTGGTAATCGTTTTAGTGCCATGAAACGAAAACGTTCCAAATTTACCCATACTGCCAGCACGTTTTCCATGAAAAACAGAGCCGATGGCTTCAGCAGCATCCTCAATTACCGGAATATCATACTTCTCTCCAATAGCCAGAAGTTCATCCATTTCGCACAGGTTTCCGTAAAGATGGACGGCAATGATGGCTTTTGTATGTGGCGTGATTGCAGCTTCAGCAAGTTCGGGATTGATACACCAACTGTCGGGCAAAATATCCACAAAGACAGGTTTGGCTCCAAGTTGAACGATTGGTGCTGCAGTGGCAATCCAGTTTGTATCAGCCATAATAACTTCATCGCCGGGACCAATCCCTATAGCTGCCAGTCCCATGTGAAGTGCACCAGTACAACTTGAAGTTGCTATTGCATATTGCACACCAAGATGATGCTTGAAGAGCTCTTCGAAACGGTTGATATATTCATAACATTGATCTCCCCAGCCATTTCTTGCTGCATCTGTTGCGTAGGAAATTTCAAGCTCAGTAATGGATGGTTTTGTGTAAAAAATCCGGTTATTCATGATACCTCCAAACATGGTACAGCAGTGACAAATTTAGCACCCCACTCTCTTATATAACTAAGTTGATCTCTGACTTCATCTTTGAGGTTCCATGGCAGAATAACAATATAGTCAGGATGTTGTTCATGTAGTCTTGACTCGCTCACAATTGGTATGCGGCTGCCAGGCATAAACTTGTTCTGTTTGGCAGGATTTTTATCGACAACATAAGCTATCAGATCAGGTCGTATACCGGCAAAATTCATAAAAGTATTTCCTTTCGCTGCCGCGCCATAAGCTACTACTGATTTGTGCTGATGTTTTGCCTCAATAAGGAACATTAAGAGGTCATTCTTGAGTTGTTCTGCCCGGGCCTGAAAAACGTCATAGTAGCCGATAGTTTTGATTCCAGCACCCTCTTCTTTTTTGAGCAGGCGATTTACCTCTTCACTGATTGTTTTTGTGCCTGTATCTGTTCGCTGAGCGAATACTCTAAGGCTGCCCCCATGAGTTGGAAGTTCCTGTACATTAAAGACCGTCAGACCATTTGCTGCAAAAATATATTTTACTGCTGTGAGAGAAAGATACGAAAAGTGCTCATGATAAATCGTATCGAATTGACTTGATGAAATCAGGTTAAGCAAGTGTGGGAACTCAAAGGTGGCGACACCTTCCGGCTTGAGCAACAGGGTAAAGCCAGCAACAAAGTCATTGATATCAGGCACATGTGCGAGCACATTGTTGGCTACAGTTAAATCTGCTTGCCTGCCTTGAGCAACAATTTGCTTAGCCAGGCTGACTCCAAAAAATTCCTCAATGATGTCGATACCTTTGGCTCGAGCAGCATTGGCCGTACTTGAAGTTGGTTCTATACCGGTACAGGAAATCCCTCTCGCTTTCACGTATTGCAAAAGATAACCGTCGTTAGCCGCCACCTCCACGACATGGCTGGTATTGTTCAGCATGAAAAGCTTAATCATATCACTTACATAACACTCACTATGCTCAAGCCAACTACTTGAGAAGGCGCTGAAGTAGGCATAGTCAGCATCAAACAATTCATCGGCTTCAGCAAAATCTTCAGTTTGTACAAGCCAGCACTTTTCACATACCAAGACTCGCAATGGAAACCATTTTTCCGGTTTGTGGATCGTTTGCGGAGTAAGATATGCATTGGAAGGTGGAGCGCTACCCAGATCTATCAAGGTGAGCTTCAGTTCAGAATGGCAGTGACGGCACCTCATAACTCTACTCCCTTGAAATCGTGGTTCATCATTGGATGTTGTTTATCTCGTAAAGATTGTTCGGTAATTGGTAATGGCCATTCAATGGCCAGTTGCTGGTCCATAGCATTCAAAGCTCCTTCTGCATTACTGTTATAACTTGCGGTATGAAAATAGAGCATTTCACAATTTTCAGTCATTGTCTGGAACCCATGGGCAAAGCCCTCAGGAATAAATAACATTTTGTGATTTGTGGCACTAAGAATTTCAGCGTGCCATTCAAGAAATGTGGGTGAATGGGTACGTACATCTATTGCAACATCATAAACTGCACCTTTCAGGCATAAAACAAACTTGGTTTCTGCATACGGAGGGTGCTGAAAATGCATTCCTCGCAGTGTCCCAATTTTTTCAGTTAACGTATGGTTGACCTGTACAATGGATTTATTTCCAAGGAGTTCGGTGAAATTCGTTTGACAAAAAAGTCGTTCAAAGTACCCACGGTTGTCCCCAAGAGGCTTGCACTTGATAATTTTAAGTCCTTGCAACAGAGTGTCAATGATATCAAAACGCTTACTCATGCTGATATACGTCTGATTCATATTGATGAATCTGTTCGAGACTGACCTGTACCATATTTTGGCTGTTTCTCCATGCCTGATGCCATCTCAAGGTCATACCAAGCGCCTCTTGCAAATTCCACAGGGGTTTCCATCCAAGCTGATTCTTTGCCTTTGAGCTATCTAACTTGAGGGTATGTGCTTCATGGGGATGGTTTGTTTTATCACAATGCCAAAATGTATCGTGTATTTGACTGCATAAATAGTCAACAATCCATTGTACTGTACGTGTATCACCATCTTCCGGTCCAAAATTCCAGGCACCAGAAATTTTTTTTCCATCTTCATGTAACTTTTGGGCAAGTATAAGGTAGCCAGAAAGTGGCTCGAGTACGTGCTGCCATGGGCGCCTAGCCAGAGGAGAACGTATAGTCAAGGTACAGCAAGTATCGATTGATCGCAGAAAGTCGGGGATAAGCCGATCCGTTGCCCAATCACCTCCACCAATGACATTTCCCGCCCTTGCACTGGCGATGTAAATCCCTGATGGTTCCAGAAATGAGCTACGGTAGGCTGCTGTTATAAGTTCAGAGCATGCTTTGCTGCTTGAGTAAGGGTCAAAGCCCCCCATTGCTTCATTTTCCCTGTATGGCCAGACCCATTCCTTGTTTTCATAGCACTTGTCGGTGGTGATGTTTACCACCGTTTTCACACTTGGAGTCTGACGCACAGCTTCAAGCAGGTTAACAGTGCCCATGACATTGATGGCATAGGTTTCAACTGGAAAAGAGTAGGAATGACGTACAAGTGGTTGTGCTGCAAGATGAAAGACAATTTCAGGCTGTGCGGCCTGCATGGCTTGGTTGAGTGATTCAGTATCACGAATATCAGCTATTGTGCTACCGTCAAGTTGTGACTCTAGGTTACAGACTATAAAAAAATTTGGGTCTGTAGGTGGATGAAGTGCATAACCGAACACAATGGCCCCTTTATTTAAAAGCCAAAGTGCTAACCAGCCGCCTTTAAATCCGGTGTGACCAGTTAAAAAGACTCTCCTGCCTTTCCAAAAGTTTCTATTTATTGTCATTGTTTGCCTTATCACCATATTTTCCATGGTGCTTTACCATTATCCCATTGTTCCTCAAGATACATTTTATCTCGCAAAGTATCCATGGGTCTCCAAAATCCACTATGCTCATACGCCACAAGTTGTCCCTCGGACGCAATTTTTGCTAATGACCCTCCCTCCCAAGAAGATGTATCACCATCAATATATTTCAAAACATCTGGTTGAAGTACAAAAAATCCACCATTAATCCAGGAACCATCCCCTGGAGGTTTCTCTTCAAAGCCAAATACAGAATCTCCATTTTTTAGTAAAGAACCATATCTTCCTGGTGGCAGTACTGCGCATACCGTTGCATGTTTCCTATGTTTTTTGTGAAATTCAATTTCCGCACCGATATTAATATTCGCAACTCCATCACCATAGGTAAAGCAGAATGATTCTTCAGGTTCAAGATATTTTGCTACCCGTTTAAGACGACCACCGGTTGCAGTTTCCTCTCCAGTATCTACAAGTGTGACCCGCCATGGCTCTGCTTTTTGCTTATGAACTATCATCTTGTTCTCTGTCATGTCAAATGTTACATCTGACATATGTAAGAAATAATTTGCAAAATACTCCTTGATAACATAGCCTTTATAGCCACAGCAAATAATAAAATCATGCAAACCATAGAATGAATAAATTTTCATAATGTGCCAGAGAATCGGTTTGCCTCCGATTTCAATCATTGGCTTTGGTTTTAGATGCGACTCTTCAGAGATGCGAGTGCCCAAGCCACCTGCAAGAATGACTGTCTTCATCTGAAATTAGTTATAATTTGTGAACGAATTATATGCGTATCCATGATGCGGGAAGAAGATCCTGAGTTTGATTATTCATTTCAGCTTGTGCAAACCATTTTTTAGGGGCGATTATTATTTTATTGGAATTATTGTTTAGCCATGCTCCCCACCATGAAAAAGTGCTATTTGCTATAATATTATGTTTACAGGTGCTCATAAGATACATTTCTTCATAACAATTCAATTCATTTCCATCAGCCATAAATGTGATTGGATGATTAAGCATAAGGTTTTTTTTTGCCCAATCAATATCATCACTAAAAATATAAAAATGGGGATTCTGAATTCTTTTTTCAATCATTTCAGCCGCTTGCGTATAATATTTGATGTTAAGGTTTCCATGAAAATCGCTTGTTTTTTTGTTATTAACATAATCACCTCTTCGTATATGTAATGATATCGAATTATTACTATTTATACTTTTAAGATGTTTATCATATACATGGGATAGAGGTTTTCTTAAACTAAATTCATTTTTTATTAGATTTTTTATTGAGGAGAAATACTTTTCACTTTGAAAGAGCCCTTTTATATAAGTATTTTTTTTTATCGATAAAAAAGTATCGCTATAGCTGAATCTATTTTCCCTATAAATCCTTTTTTGTAAAGTATTTCGTATGATGCGAAAGTATTTTTTTGGCAATAAATCTTTTTTTTCACCATTAAAATCGATTATCTCTTTTTTTGTCGCAATTTCTGCTTTGATATTAAATGTATCAAGCAGAAAGTGTCGATTTTGTTTAGGATTATCAAAAAAGGATATATCAATTTTAAAAGGAATATTATGTTTTATTGAAATTGTTCTTCCTGCTGCGTATTGAAACATTTGATTACCAAGACCACCCGTTATTCTACTTATTATCATGAATGGTGTTCGTTTATGGATCAATTAATTTTTTTAAATATATAAAATATTATTAACAGATGCTTATAAGTCGGGTTGAGCTGGTTATCGTAAATAACATTTTAATAAAAATTTAAAATACTTGTATGGTGAGGGTTTGTAACAAGATAAAAATTTAAAAGATTTATATTTTTTTATTATATCTTTTCCATATTGTGTATTTTTTCTGCAGCAATTCCACCATTTATTACTCATGTAAGAATTGAAAATTTGCGGGGAAAAAGTGTTTTTCTGCTGATTAATTCTGATAAGGTATTCCAGCCAGACCATTGCTTTTTCTATATCAATTCCTATATCGTTTGCAGCAATTTGCTGGTGAATTTCAAATTCTTGTTCATTGATACTATCAAAAATAGAAAGAAAGTATGTTTTTCGAATAAGTGAGGCATTCCTTTTTTGCACAAGAGCATTTTGCTGGCTGATTTGTTCCGAATGTTCTCTGGAATAAAGTAGTGTTTCTTTAAGATTAGCAAATTCTGTTTTTGGCGCCATAATTGTCCAAAAATTGTAGTCTTCTGCATGTGCTCGATTTCCAGGGTAACAGTTATTATTGATTATTGCTTTTCGTATTATCACTGTTGGATGAAAAAAACAGGTGTTGAACAGCAATGTTATCTTTAACTCTTCGTTTGTTTCAGGTAATAACTTGGTGTTTTTCAGTTTTCCATTTTTTATAAGCCTCAAGCTGCTTCCTGCAATACCAATTTCATTATGTTTATCCATAAAAGAAACCAGTCGTTCTAACCGATGAGGAAGGCTTATGTCATCACAGTCCATTCTGGCGATATACATTCCTTTCGCATGCAGTAAGCCTTCATTTAATACTTCAACAATTCCCTTGTTGACAGTATTGGTTCTAAGGATAATGCGACTGTCAGTATAGGATGAAATAATTTCTCTGCTCATGTCAGTCGAACCATCGTCGATGATCAGAAACTCGAAATCATCGAATGTTTGATTTAAAATGCTCTCAATTGCCTCCCGAAGATAACGTGCGCCGTTGAATACAGGCATTAGAACGCTGACTTTTGGAGTATGCATCGGATAAATGAATAATGGTTATAGGCGTTCTTAGTGCATTATTGTTATTCGGCAGTGTGTGCTATAGTAAGAATTTTTTCTGTCATGATCTGAACTGAATAATTTTTAATGATGTGGGTTCTGCCTTTGAGCCCCATTTCTTCAGCTTTTTTTCTATTTGTCAGAATGCTGATGATGCTTTTTTTCAGCGTAAACTGGTCTCCGTGAGGTACAACCACTCCTGTTTCATTGTTGACAACCGCCTCAGCAAGGCCGCCAGTAGTACTGACGATGACCGGTAGTCCACAGGCACTGGCTTCAGGAATAACCCTAGGGAGACCTTCTTCCTGATAGTGAGGGTAATATACTGGTTCAGAAGTTAGAACAAAAAGATCTGCTGTTTGCAGAAGTTGCGGGAGATCCTTATTGCTGATTGGTGGTTGGATGATGACATTTTTTTCAAGGTGCAGCTCTTTTACGAGATGCTCAATCAGCATTTTTTCTGGTTCATCTGGTTGTGCCACAATCATGTAGCAGATATCGGGAAAAGTTTTTCGTACGTCAGGCAAGGCCATGATGATTTGTCGAAACCCCTTGACTGCCATCATTCTGCCGATGGTCATAATGAGGTGGCATTGTTCATTGATTCCGAATCGTTTCCTGAGCTCATTTTTTGTGGACTGATCGGGTACCGGGCAGAAGATAGCCGTATTGACGTTGCAGCCGAGAACTATGCTTGGGCAGGAGATATTTGGAAACATCGATCGAGCAAGACGGTCAAGCGATTGGCTGACAGGCATGAGGAGGTCAACCGAGCTTAATATTTGATTAATTTTTCGTATGGTCTTCTCTTTTCTTGGAAAAACATGTTTTGTAATATCAGTTCCGTGCGATGAGCAGTATATTTTGAACTTAAAAACAGTTTTTAATTTGTAGATCACTTGTAATTCATCCCATGTTGCGGGAACGAGTATGATATTTTTTCTTGTCAAAAAGCTTTTTAAAAGAAAAGGTAAGCGGTATAGCCAGTGAAGTTTTTTCCAGTCATGTCCATTAATGTAGCGGATATTTTTTGTTGAATGGATATTGGCGTTTTTGTGTTTTTTGCTAAGATGTGTTAAAACTTGTACATCGTATCCATTTTCTGTTAGCGTTGTGTACAGATTTTCTGCCCATTGAGCTATTCCTCCATACATATTTGGTGGATATTCGGAACAGAGGATAATAAATAAAGTTTTTTTCATAGAAAAGTGTCTTATCGGGTATTAACAACTATCGAATGGTTGCATGAATCTTGTTTTTCTTCATCTTCTGCTGCAAATGTTCTTCAAGCTTATTGCCCATAGCCATCATAGTAAACTCTTTTCTTACTCGTTCATAACCAGCTTTACCAAAAGCATTAAGCCTTTCTGGTGAATCTATAATCTCCAGTATAGCTTTTGCAAGTGCTTCTGGTTGTTGCGGTGGTACAATAATACCGGTTTTTCCATCAGCCATTAATTCGCGTGCTCCATTGACATCAGTAGCAATAACTGGTTTCTGCATTGCCATTGCTTCCATAACAACATTAGGCATGCCTTCAAAGAGTGAAGCGAGTACAAAAAGATCACACCCTTTCAGATAAGGGAAGATATTTTCTGTAAATCCCATAAAAATAAAAGAGTTTTCAAGTCCTGCTGTAGCTACTTGTGTTTTTAACTCCTCTTCAAGCTTACCTTCTCCAGAAATAATAAAAATAAGGTCTTGACGTTTTTTTTGTAGAATATTTGCTGCATCAATCAAATAGGTAAAACCTTTTTGTTCAGATAGTCGTCCTGCGCTGTAAATAATTTTTTTCCCTGGAAAACGGATTGAAAAATCATGGGTATTAATCTGTTCAGGAATTGTAATTCCATTATAAATAACCTTAATAAAATCATCATCAAACCATCCATAGGTTTTATATGCCTCTTTGATAGTATTACTGTTGGTAATGATGCCATCAACAAGGTTGGTCAGCGTAATTTTATGTTTCAATTTATTACCGCAAAGCAACATTCCGTGTCGGGCAAGTACAACTGGTGTATGCACAAATCGTGCAGCTAAACCAGCGACTCGAACATCTTTATTGAGGTTACAGATGAGTACATCAATTGATTTTTTTTTCAAAAAAGCGGCCACTTTGAGCGTGCTCCAAGGATTGATATCGCTATGAATTTCAAATATGGTTGTTTTTACACCATGCTGAGCGGCATAAGCCAGAATTTTGGAATTTTTTTTGCTTCCCAGTATAACATTATGCCCTCTTTTTGTCAGCTCCTTTGCGGCATGTACCATCCATTTTTCCCCACCGCCAAACTTATCTCGCCCGATGGAGTTTATAAAGAGAATGTTCATTGATAGTTTTTTATGAAATGCTATTGAAGATTTTCAGTATTGATTCAGACTTCAAGCAAGCGTAACGTTAACTTTACGAAAATGAGATCACGCAGTGGTTACCTTGTTACTGTAGTAACTTTTTTTGAAAAAAATCTACCATATCAGTTTCCATTTTTTCAAGAGAGAATTTTTGCTGAACAGTATTTTTTGCATTGATTGCAAGTGTTTTTCTTAATTGAGTATTTTTATATAACAGAAATAAAGTATCAGCCAGTTGTTGTTCATCTCCATAATCAACAAACAGACAATGTTCGTAATCTGTAAATATTTCTTCAATACCGCCGGCTCTAGTTGAAATAATAGCATTATCAAGCAATGCCGCCTCAAGTGTTGCGTAAGGAATGCCTTCATTTATTGAGGTTAGCGCAAAGACATCAGTTGTTGCAAGATATGGAAAAGGATTTTTAATAAATCCGCTAAATGTTACTAAACGTTCAACATGTAGAGATGTGGCTATATGTTGCAAAACTTGAAGTTCCCCTCCTGTGCCGATGATGTTTAAAGCTGCATCTGTAATATTGTGTTGTTTTATAAATAAGGCAAATCCTTTTATCAGAAAATCAAATCCTTTTCGTTGGCTTAATTCTCCTAGAGATGTAATTGTATAATTAGCTTTTTTTTCTACAAACGGATATATTTTCTCTTTATCAATAGTGAGGCCATTAGGGACAACAGCAACATCATCGGCATTAATATATGGTGACTGTAGTAATACATCTTTAATGGCGTTTGCATTAACAATAATTCCATGAGCTAGTTTATTGTAAATAATATTATTAATGATGCTATTCTTTAAATCACGAACAATACCAAGAATTAAAATATTTTTAGCCTTGGTTACGATACAGGCAACTCCAGCAAGGAAATAATCTTTTCTTTTTGTTGGGATTATAATATCAATACGATTTTTTTTAATGATATGGATAAGTTTTACAAGAGTATAGATATCAGCTTCATTGTAAAAAGGCAACTGATAAGTTGTTGTATTGAAGCGCTCTCCAACGATGTCTTTTCGGTATGCTACAATAACATGGTGTTTCTTGGACAGAATACTTACTGCATTAAGTACCCACGCCTCATTACCTCCCCATTTTCTCGCCGAGCAGGTGAAAAGAATATTCATTGTATTGAAATTTATCTATTTTTTTAAATGGTTTTATTATTTATCTCTTTACTCAAATTCATTGGACCATTCTAATCTTGCGCTACTTTCCATTTGTGGGATAACTGACATA
This sequence comes from uncultured Chlorobiaceae bacterium, assembly GCA_903874585.1. Lineage (GTDB taxonomy): Bacteria > Bacteroidota > Chlorobiia > Chlorobiales > Chlorobiaceae > Chlorobium. The sequence goes on from CAIQSY010000232.1 coordinate 21,804, forward strand.
TTTTCTGTTACCAACTGTTATCCACTAATTTTCTTTTCAACACTCTTATAACCACCCCCACCTCAATATCGCCAACATTCGGCGTGTTTGAGCTTATGAGTTCGTAATCGACCAGATAGGGAGCAAATCTTGACATATCCTGTGGCGCTGCAGTGTACAAACCAATAACTGGAATTGCGTAGCATGAAGCAACATGTACCATTGCCGTGTCTGGTGTAATGAGCAGTTGCACCTTGTTTACCAGCAATCCCACTTCATAAAGGTTTCCTGTTGCTGGTGTTGCCGTTACATTGCGATGTTGTTCAAGGCGTTGTTTACTTGCGCTATCCTGTGGAGCAGCAAAGATGATAAATTGTTGTTCTGGAAATTGTGTGATAAGCGTTGACCATTTCTCTTCACTCCAATACCGTGCCGGAGATCCAGCACTGATATTCAGACCGATACATGCGTGTGATGTCGATTGTTCAAGCCATGCTGTCATAGTGCTTGATACCGGTGCTGGTGGCAGATATGGTCGGTACTTCTCTTTATCGAGCTTTACCTTGAGCAGAGTGAGTAAGGCGCAGTTTTTCAGCGCCATGCTGGTGTGAAAATCTATATCCAGCAAATAATGGAACAGCCCGTCGTGGTATTGATGGTGATGCCCGACTTTGTATTGTGCGCGGATGAGTGCACTTTGTAACAGAAAGTTGGTTGAGGGGCTGTCTTTGGTGTTGAAGAGGAGGTCAAATTTTCGGCACATTACGTGTCTGAAATAGTTGCCAAAATCTTTTTTCACCTTATGGACGGCGGTAATGTGAGGGTCGTTACGAAAAAAATTGGCAGAGGCCGTACTGAAGCAGATGAGGTGAATCTCGCAGTCTGGGAAATAATGGCGGAGATTTTTCAATAACGGAGTCAGCAAAATTGAATCACCAAGCTTTTCCTGAGCGAGAATCACAACAGATTTGAGTTCACCAGTAATTGGCTTTTGTGATGGTTTAATGTGCACCAGCAGTTGCAGTGTGCGGGCGATATTTCTTCTAATGAACCGTTTTTGTCGAATAATTTTTGATGCCATTATTATATGCTCATTATGCGTGGCATGTTGCGGTTTTATGCGCTATTGTTTTTTTGCATAGCTTGGCAACAGCTTGTGTCATTCGAGGAAGCGAGAATTGTGCAAGAATGGTAGCTTTTGCGGCGACTGATAGAGTTGTACGGAGTTTGCTATTAGTGTAGAGTTGCTGCAACGTTGTGGCTAATTGTTGTTCGTTGCCATAATCTATGAGAAATCCATTAGTTCCCTCATTAATTAATTCGGTTGCACCACCGGCAAAGGTGCTGAGAGGAACATTTTTAAGATACATGCCTTCAAGTAAAGCGTTTGAAATGCCTTCATTTGTTGAAAGCATAGCAATAACATCGCTTGCGGCTATAAGTGAGTAGGGGTTTTCTACAAAACCTGCAAAATGGACGTGTTCGGTAAGATTCAGTGTGATGGCAAGTTCTTGCAACTCTTTTTTAAGCGGACCATCGCCCATAATAATAATACCAGTCTCAGCGTTAGGGTGCTGTGCTAAAAATCGTGCAAAGCCACGTAATAAAAAATCGTGTCCTTTTCGTTTAGTGAGAATGCCAACGGTGCTTATTTGAAAGCAAAAACGTTTAGGTGCAACGGGTTGGCTTTTTTGGTCGAGCAGCGTGGTATCGAGTCCATTATGAATCACATGGATTTTTTCTGCTACCATAAACGGGCTTTGCAGTAGTGTGGTTTTAATTTGCTCTGCATTAACTATTACTGCATCAACTAACGAGTGATACATCCACTTGTGGATAAGTGGTAGCTTCAGTGGGCGCACAATGCCAAGTCGAAGAATGTTGCTTATTCCACAAATTCGGCTTGCTATGCCTGCAAGTAGATAATCTTTTCGCTTGGTTGATATAATCACCTCAATCTTTTCTTGCCGAATAATGTGTGTGAGCTGATACAAGGTGTAGAGATCAATATGGCTCAAACAAGGCAGGCGAAACGTAGGAATTGTAAAGCGTTTACCCACAACACTTTTGCGATATACCAATCCCACCTTGTGTTCACTCGCAAGCGATTCAGCCGCCATGTGCGTCCATTTTTCCGTGCCGCCCCACGTGCGTGCAGAGTTCATGAAAAGAATGTTCATACTTAACTATTGATTGTTGTTTTACATAGCTCTTTGTATGTTTTTTCATGAATAAATGAATATTCTCTAGCTTTTTTAGATATATAAAAAATACGATATCCGGCATCGAATAGTTTTTTGATAGAATTTTTTGTTTGTTTGATATTAACTGATTTAAAACGATGATGAAATTCTACTAAAAGTTGGTAAACGGGAACATTATCAGTTAAAAAATTATCAATAACTTCATACTCTGCAGCTTCAATATCCATTTTTAATATATCAATTTTAGATATATTAAGATCAGAGGTAATCGTTTTAATGTTTTTCGTTGTTACAACAATACCGTCATTATTATTTTCACCTTCATTCACTAATGTTAGCATAGTTGATGAAGGTTTTCCTTTTGGCATTCTTGGATAAAGCTTTATTGTACCATTTTGAGCACTAATAGCATAAGGGAAAAAATGAAATTTTTCTGGAACTTCTTGGGTTTTAATCCATTCAATCCATCGAGGAGTTGGATCGAAAGCATAAACTGTACAATTATAGTTATTTATTATACCTTTATCAAAGCTTATGTCATTTCCGATACCAAGCGACAATATGTTGCTTTCTGAGGTAATGCCGATTGGACAAATGCACCAATCGTGGATATGTTGATGTGTACAGTTTAGTTCAACTTTGCTGTTTATTTCAAACCCTAACAATTTTTTTAATAAGAGCTTTGATTTTAAAGATGTGCTCATCATTTTCAGTTGGTTACTGTTTTGAAAAATAATGCGTGTTAACCCTCTGCTCATCCGTAAGTGATTCTGGCACCCCACGTGCGTGCTGAGTTCATAAAAAGAATATTCATTGCTACTTTTTTCATCATCTTCTGAGAATCTTATTTTGTTTTCGCTTGTTTTTTCCCTTGCCAATCCCTATTTGTCTGATAATCCATTGCTAAAATATCACATTCCCGCGAATTTTAAGGTAACGTAGCCAGACATAATTTTCAATGCAGACGTTTTCTTTCCCCGATCCTTTTGCAGCCAAGCGTCCCTCATCCGCTTTCAATACGCTGCTTTTACTTGCACTGATGCTGCTTTATCCACTTGTAGGTGCCGCACTCTTCTCGCTTGTTGCGGGTGAGCTTCAGTTGAGCGAGCTGCTCTCAAATCCCGACAGCCGTCTGGTGCCAATGTTGCGCACGATTCAGTCGCTTGGGCAAATCGTTGTGCTTGCTCTGCCAGTGCTGCTGCTTGCTGCATGGCATACGCGAAGCAAACAGCCATTTTCGCGCAATACTCTGGCGTTTCTTGGCATCCGTCCTCATCTCAATCTTGGTACTGCGGCATTGGCTGTTACTGGTATTTTTCTGCTGCAACCGTTGCTCTATACCATTACCTCATTGCAGGATAGCTACCTCTGGCCGTCGCTTGGCGAAGCTGGGGCTGAAGTTGTGCGGCAGCGTAAAGCAATGGAGGGGTTGATTACCGCGTTGGCGCGTGTGGGTTCCATATCGGAATTTTTTCAGGTCGCCTTTGTGCTTGCCGTTACGCCGGCTCTTTGCGAAGAGTTGTTGTTCCGAGGCTACATTCAGCAGAATTATACCCGCTCAATGTCATCCGGCAATGCGGTTTTCTGGACAGGCTGTGTTTTTGCTTTTTTTCATTTGAGTGCTGCAAATCTCATTCCTCTCGCTTTGCTTGGCTGGTATATTGGCTATATTTATAGCAGAACAGGCAATTTGGCAATCCCTGTTGTCGCACATCTGATGAATAATCTTGCTGCTTTACTTGCACTTATGCTGGGTTATGATCAGGATACGGCATCAGCGTCGCAGGTGCACGCTTTTGTTGTTACGCCTTTGTGGTGGCTACTTGTTTTTGTGTGTTTATTGCTGTTTGTTATGGTTGTTCGGCGCTTTGCAGCAGTGCAAGCATCGGCTCACAATGGTGTTTGAAATTCTCCCTATGAATACGTTGTTAATTGGTGAAGTATGGGCAAGCTTTTGAGTGTGAATTTGTTGCAGCGAGTCTTGGTGGCTCTGGTTGGTATTCCTTTTTTATTGTGGGCGATCTGGGTTGGTGGGTTGGTTTTTTTTGCGCTGGTGTTGCTTCTTGCACTGTTTGCAGTGTTTGAGTTTCACCACCTTGCAGCCGAGAAAGCTCATCCCCCGCAATTGTGGGCTGGATTGTTGATCACCCTCCTCTTCCAGCTTAATGGGTACTGGCATTACGTAGAGGCTTGGGAGTTGCTGCTTGCGGTTGTTCTGCTGCTGATGGTTATGGAACTCTTTGTAAAAGAGGGTTCACCTCTGCTCAATCTTGGCTCTTTTCTGAC
>CAIQSY010000233.1 GCA_903874585.1 uncultured Chlorobiaceae bacterium
ATCAGGGTATTTGACCAATCCATGCCATCGGTTCCGTCTGTGACCAGTTTTTCTGCTGCTGTAACCGCATTCTCCAGATCAACAACACCGCCCACCATATTTTCATAATCGTTGGCATGGTTGCTCCAGTCGATGTCGCCCTGCTCGAACATCACAAAAAAGCCATCCTGATCCTGATTGAGCACTGAAAGCGCAACTGTTGTCATTTCAGACATTGTGGGATCTTCATCAACGCTCGGCGTGCTATCGGTAGTGCTGCGGGTGATTGTGGCCGTGCCGGGTGTGTCGGCCACTTCATAATATTCAAAATTGCCGCCTGATGTGCCGAACAGACCGAACAGTTTATCACCATCAGCAAGATGCACGGTGTTTGCTGCCGCGGCTAATGCTGTTCCTCCGTCAACACCGGTAGCCCGCTCGACAAACGTATAACCGTTGTTGTCATGGTTCGTGCCCGCTGTACCCGCCTTGAATGCATCGTAGTCGTCATTGTAGCCATTGTCGTTAAGATCAGTGTCAGCATGCGCTGCATTGGTGACTGCCTTTGCAAACAAACCATCCAGTCCGCCGCCAATAACGACATCAGGCTGTGTGTCGAAGAGAATTTCGTGTGCAATATCCTGATAGTTGTTACGGTTGACATTGTGGCTGACAACTCCTGCCGGTGTTGCATGTGAGAAAGGCACCGTGCTTGCCACGCCAATAGCAAAGCCAAGATCCTCGCGCAATGTTTCGGCAATCGTCTCCATCGCTCCATTTGCCGGGTCGCCACTTTGCCATGCTATGTTACCGGCATCCGTTTTTTCGCCGGTGACGATAGCCGTAATTGCCGATGCCGAGTCTGTTGCCGGCCACTTTCCTGCTTGGGAGAAGTAGGTGTCTGTTGTGGTTGTAGAGTATTTCAGTGTACCCTGAAGTTCACCGTCGAATTTCAGCCATGATGGCAGTGGAGTGCCGTCAGCCAGAGTTGCACTGTAGGTCAGACTGTCGCCAGCATCCACATCATTGAATGTTCCAACAGGCACCATAAGGCTGAACGGAGCATCTTCAGATGTCGATACATCAGCAATCGTGCTGACTGCCGTCGGAGCATCGTTCAGATTTGTTATCTCAAAGAGGCTGATCGTTTTAGCATACTCGTTGGAGACAAAAAGCAGATTATGACCATTGGGGCTGGCATCACTGGACACAAAGGTAATCCCTTCGGGGCCAGCTCCGGATTCAGCTCCATCACCGCTGAGAGCTTTGGAATCATCAGGATTGTGGAGTGATTGAACAAAACTGACATGCAGGGGATCAGTTATGTCATAGACCATGATTGCGCCTCCCGCACGCTCCAGGCCGACGAATGCAAGAGTTTTTCCTCCGATCTGCCCGATTGCAATGCCTTCAGGCTCGGGGCCTTTATTGTCGGAACGGGTGTCAACAAAAATACCGGAGGTCGCAGGATCAGCCGAATTGAAGGAGCCTGTCGAGGCTGCAAACTGCTCGATTTGCGACCCACTATCAAAAATGATGGTACCATCAGCGTTAAGAATGCTGAAAGATCGTGCGCCATAGACCTGAATTTGTTCGATGACTCCGTCGCCATCAATGTCTCCGTTGTTGCCGGGTGCAAGAGAGATTCTCAAGTTTCCTATTACCGAGGTGCTCAGCAGATTACCATACTTGGCAATCAACTCCTGGTCCAATGAAAAGTTATGTCCGCTTGCCGGGTCTACGTATTTTCCTATATCTTTAAGTTTTACGGCATCAGGTGACATAAAGTCATTACGGTCATCTCCTTCATTTGCAATGATGTAATAGGTTTTGCCATCATTACCGGTAAAAGAACCGATTCCGTCAGGCATGTACTGACCGAATACAGGAAGGGTTGTCAGCGGGTTATAGCTACCATTGTCAGTGCCGTCTAATGGAAGACCGAGCCAGCTCTTCAGACCGAGGGGGACAATATCGGTAAATGTGCCCGTCGCGATATCAAGAATACCAATGGCGTTGTTCTCCTGCAGAGTTACGAACGCTGTTTTCCCGTCCGGCGAGATGCTGATGTATTCCGGTTCGAGGTCATTGGCAACAGTAATTCCATCGAACAGGCGGACACCTTCTGTCCGCAATTCTGCAAATTTATCGTTGAATGCTGTAAATGAGGCCGTCTTGACCGTCGCGGCAGCAACACCATTGCTGAGATCAATGATGCTGGTCGAGCCTTCGGGGTTACTGGTCATGCTGACCATTTCACCTTCGTTGGCGACCAGAACCGTTTTGCCATCAGCACTGAAGGTCAGCATGTCGGGATTTGCTCCTACCGTAACATTGCCAAGCACCATGCTGGTCGAAGCAACATCGCCATCGGCATCAAAAAAATAGACCGTACCTGGCGCTGTTTTATCAGCAGCTACTACAGCAACAGCGACAATTCCATGGTGTACATCAACACTTGTTACGTCATTCGTTCCAAGGGCGATGGTGCCAAGCAAACTCATCTGGAGTTGAGCATCTACGCTTACAACCTGCAATCCTGATGCTGAGGTTACAAACAAACGATGGCTTGCAGCATCAAATTCGGAAATTTCCGCTCCGTACTCCATCTTGAGTGTTGAAGCGAAGGCAAAAGATTCAGTTCCACTGGCTGTCAAATTGAGTGCTGTCGTTACCTCGATATCCTGAAACGACGCAGCATCGTTACCACTCTGATCCTGCACTCCATTGGTGTCGTTACCGGCAGTTATATCCGCATAAGAAACAGTAATTGCTTTGCTTTGATCAAGCGTTGCTGCCAGTTGTAAAATAACCTGGTTGTTAACGACCTGCAGCCCGCTGATTGTCTGGGCTGTGCCTCCGTTGTTTACAATAAACTGATCCACTGATGGCAGATGCGCTGTATCAAGTGGAGCGTCAAAATACAAGGTCACAACATTGCCAAAACCATCCACACTCGAATTGATAAGTGAGTCAGTGCCATCAAAAAGTTTTATTGCCATTATGGTATCCTTTTGTTGGTTAGTTATAATTCCAGGAAAAAATTATTTCAAGAATTATACAACTCAGCAAAAGCATTGTTATTACGACTGTGTGACGTTTTGGTGGAGAGAATGAAAACTTTTTGCAGTGTCTCGACCCCATGGATATCTGTATGAAGCAGCAAGTGTCTATCAAACACTTGTATCGTTGACCTTGAAATTTTGAACCGAATAGAGTCCAACTGGCTGATATTGTGAAAACTTTTTCATAGCAATAAATAGTGTTGAGGAAATGTTACGATCATGCAACAATCCTGTGAAATCAGCAATTGCATGGCTTTCAGTGCACTTTTTTACAACTCATTATACATTGCAGCAACAATGATCTCTCTATTTTTTTGTATGGTTACTGTTGCAAAGGAATATGAAGCAGATAAAAGAACTTGTGAAAAAAAGAATATTGGATCGGTACGAACATACGACCGATGGTATCGTTATTATCGATGTCGCTGCTCGGCGTGTTGAAGATTTATATGAGAACTTCGACAAAATAGCGCCATATCATAAAAAAGATCTTGATGAAGATCTGGTGTATTATCTTACTGATTGTGTGACTGAAATTGGTAGTGCTGACTTTGTTCTCAGGTTTATGTTTGAATGTTTTCCTTCCGAAGAGTTTATGCAGCGTGTACGCACCAGTGTCCATAAATTTTTTATGTATCAGCGAGAGCGAGAGCATGCAGCAATGAATAAAATGTTAAGAAATTCAGTAATTCTCCTCATTATAGGCATTGTTATTCTTGGGCTCTCTCTTTGGGTTAATCATCTGTTTTTGGAAGAGGGTAATCCATCCTTTCTTGACAAGTTTTTTGCCGAAGGGCTTACTATTGTAGCGTGGGTCTCGCTGTGGGAGTCGCTTGCTACTTTGTTGCTGAACTGGCTTCCACATGTGTTCCAGATGAGGCTTTTCAGGAAAATTGCCGAAGCACCAGTGCAGTTTCAGCAACCATCAGAACCACTTTCTGGTCAGTATGATGGTTCAGAGAAGCTTTGACATTCAGGTGAGTAGATGAAGGCGTGAAAAGATATAATCAAGCGACTCTTCATTCAGGATAACTCTTGAAAATCCTGTGGTTTCAAGCTCAGTTGGGGTGTTGTCGCAGTCGCTGGCAAATTTGGGATGCTGTTTGCCACTGTACCAGCCAACAAGGCGAATGGTGTTTGCCTCAATTTCGAGGGCAGTAATGCCACGTTTGCCGATGGTACAGCCGGAGTTGAAGAGGCTTGGTATGGTGATGTTATGATAAAGCCCACTGCGCAACCCGATTTTCTTACCTTGATTGTAACAGTTTTCCAATTCACATTTCATCGCTTTCATCTTCTCGGTTATTGCCGCGCGTTCATCTCCCGTGGTTGATGGATAAATGCGGCACAGCTCCTCAATTTTGTAGTTCAGAAAATCAACTTTGGAGAGTGATTCAAAGAGCGGGCGATGGGTGTGCCCCATGATGGAGACAATTTTCTCTTTGTTGGAAAACTCATAAATCGCCTTTTCTACCGCAAAGCGGCGGCGGCTGTTGTGCGCAACAGAGAAATTTTTGATACCTGTCGGTTTGGCGACATAACGAAGGAGGAAAATCGCCGCGCGACTGACAATTGGAAACGTCTCCCACATGAAAACGGATGCCTGATGACCGTGGAAAAGCAGCAAAGTATCGTCGCCATACTTGAACTTTACGGATTCGACAAGCGATGAGGCGAGCGGATACTCTCTCTCCTCAAGCAATGGAGCATCGTGATTGCCCCAGGTTTTCCAGAAAAATCCATTCTGTTCAAACTTTTTAAAGAGTTCGTAAAAATCGCCCCATCGGGCTTGTATGCTTTCTAAAGGAAACTTCAGCAGCTCTTCAATATCGCCATTCAGCACAAGGCTATATTTTTTAGGGCGATAATAGCGTTCGAGCATATTTTTGACCAGCTCAGCATTGCCTTTGAACTCATCCTGACGGCCACCATCGCCAAGATGCAGATCGCTGAGAATGACGATTTTTGAGGAGCGATCAAGCGTGATGGGTTGTGCTGTTTCAAGCAGTTCCGCAAGGCGAGGATGCTTTCGTTTATGGAGCCACATCATATTATTGCCAAAACAGAAAGCATTTTTTACGAACATGATAAGGTAATTGGGGTGAATAAATGGTTACGTGTGCAATGATTTTTTGCGGCTTGCTCGTTGCAGAAAGAGCGCCTGGCTGTTCACTTTTGGCGCATCGTTTTCGAGCTTGGAATACGTCCCGTCGGCGCGCATCTGCCACGCTTTAACATTGTCGCTGAGCAGTATCTCCAAATCGCCCATAACCGCCTTCACAAGTGATTTGTCGATTACCGGAAAGAGCGTCTCAACCCGATCATCGAGGTTACGCGGCATAATGTCGGCGCTGCCAAGATAGAGTTCCTCTTTGCCGCCATTCTTGAAGTAGTAAGCGCGGCTGTGCTCAAGAAAACGCCCGATGATGCTGACAACCCGAATGTTCTCGCTCACATCGGGGATGCCAGGTTTCAGGCAGCAGATGCCCCGCACAATCAGGTCAATCTGAACACCTTTGCACGACGCGTTATAAAGCGCGCGGATTGTTTTCGGGTCAACGAGGGAGTTCATTTTCATGATAATTCTCCCATTGTTCTCCGAACGTTGCCACTCCACTTCGCGCTCAATCATCTCAATAATTCGTTTGCGCGTGTTGATTGGCGACACCAGCAGCTTCCGATACGTTTTGTGTTTTGAGTAGCCGGTCAAGGCGTTGAACACCTCGGCAACATCGTTGGCAATCTGTTCATTGGTGGTAAAGAGGCTGTAATCGGTGTAGAGTTTGCCGGTAGAAGGATTGTAATTGCCTGTACCGAGATGGAGATATCGCTTGAGTTTCTGCTGTTCGCGGCGCACAATCAAGGTGAGTTTGGCGTGCGTTTTCAGCGCGGGCAAGCCGTAGGCTACATGTGCACCAACATCCTCAAGCGCCCGTGCCCACACAATGTTGTTGCCTTCATCAAAACGCGCTTTCAGCTCCACCAGTACGGCAACCTGTTTGCCCGCCTCGGCAGCTTTCATCAGTGCTTTGACGATGGGGGAGTTGCTGCCCACACGGTAGAGCGTCTGCTTTATCGAGAGCACGTCTGGGTCCGTGGCTGCCTGATGGATAAGGTCAACGACTGGTTGAAACGAGTCGTACGGATGATAAAGGAGACGATCTTTTGTGCGGACAGCGTTGAAAATATCGTGCCCGAACTGATCCTCAAAAGGGTTTGCTGGAATAAATGGATCATCTTTCAGCAGTGGCCGTTCAACTTTCAAGAGGTCGATAAGGCAACTGAGACCAAGAGCACCATCAATTTCATACACATTGCGTTCAACAACAGAGAGATTGTGCATCAGCCAGCTTCGCACCGAAAGCGGCATGGATGGCGTAATATCAAGCCGAACAACACTTCCATAGCGGCGCGACCGAATACCCTTTTCGATGGTTTGCAGTAAATCGCCCGCTTCATCCTCCTCAATTTCCATATCAGCATTGCGGATAAGGCGGAAAAGATGCGACTGCACAATTCTCATTTTTGGGAAAAGATGCCCAAGATTGTGCTCAATCAAATCCTCAATCCAGAGAAATCGGATGATACCGTCATCATGTTGGAAGCCTTTTATGGTGTCGAGCCGGAGCAGACGGGGAAGAATACCTGGCACTTTAACGCGGGCAAACTTCAGTGTTTTACTCTCTTCATCCTCAACCTCAACCGCCAGATTCAGCGAGAGGTTCGACATAAAGGGAAATGGATGACCGGTATCGAATGCCAGTGGCGTCAGGACGGGAAAAATCTCTTTACGAAAATAGTGGCTCAAGGTGCGTTGCTCAATGGGGGAGAGCTCCGCTACGTTGATAAATTCAATACCTTCGCGTTGCAGCGCGGGCACCAGATCGTTATAAAAGCAGTTGTTTCGTTGACTGAGCTGCTGCAGCACCATCTCACGAATTTTTTCGAGCTGTTCTGACGGCGTATAACCATCAATCGTGCGGTTCTGAATTCCGGCATCATGCTGATCTTCAATACCAGCAACGCGAATCATAAAATATTCATCGAGGTTTGAGCTGAAAATCGAGATGAATTTCACCCGATCCAAAAGTGGATGTGCTTCCGGCTGGAGTGCCTCTTCAAGCACGCGCTGATTGAAATAGAGCCAGCTTAATTCACGGTTGACGTAGAAAGAGTGGTCGGTAAATGGTTGCGGCGTTGTGCCATTGAAGCAGGTTTCGGTATCACACTCCATAAAGACGGCGTTAAAATTCAGGGTTATTGCTGATGCTCCATTATTGCTTTAGCAACCAGTTGCATCAATTCCACATCAATCTTGCATTGAACTGATCAGATGCTCGTATGAGCAGTCGGCGTGGCGTATAATTTTTCCAGTGACCAGAAAAACCACTTCGTGGGCAATGCGTGCCGCGTGGTCGGCCATACGTTCGATGTAGCGCGAAATGCTCAACGCGGCGATAAGCTGCTCCACATCCGAGTTCGGGCACTTCATTTGCGATGTTACCCGACGGAACACTTTGCGATGTATGGCATCAATCGTTTCATCCATTTCACACACCTGCATGGCAAGCACGCTGTCTCTGGCGGTAAATGCTTCAATGGATTTCTTCACCATTTCACCCGCGTAGAGCGCAATATTTTCAAATTCGAGCGACTCAAGCATATCGTGGCTGACTGCCGGCATACGGTCAATAATGTGCACCGCAAGAGAGCCGATATGTTTCAAATCGTCGTTGATTTTGATGATGGTGATAATGGCACGCAGGTCTTTGGCGACAGGTTGTTTGGTTGCAAGAAATGCCAGACAACGCTCTTCAAGCGTAATTTCAAGCTGCTTCATCTGCCCTTCAATTACTCTGATGTGTGCGGCGCTCTGCTTATCACATTGTTTAACGGTATGGAGTGCATCGAGAAAATTATCAACAACATTGTTCGAGAGCTCCACAAGAATTTGCGAAAGCTCATCAAGAAGAAGGTGAACCGGACGTTCTGGCATGGCTATAGTGTTTTTATGTTGCTGTGAATCTATAAGCTGGAGCGGTAGGAAGCAACGGCAGCACTGTTACAAGTGTGCAACATTTGTTGATGGTGGTTGAGGCTCTTGAAGCCTGGTCATTGAGCGTAATCGAAGTAAATCGAAGTGAGCGACATCATCGGAAATTAACAGTTTTGTAACACTCCCTTTGCAGCAGGTTTTCTATCTTTTTGCCTGAAGTTCATGTTGATAACAGGTTATCAAGTATAGCTTTATAGTTATAGAAAACAATCACCTACATAAGGAGGCATCCAATTGTCATTCGTTCCATCAAAAATATTCTTTACCAAAGGTGTTGGACGCCACAAAGAGTATCTCTCATCATTCGAGCTTGCTCTGAGAGAGGCTAAAATTGAGAAATGTAATCTGGTGACGGTATCGAGTATTTTTCCTCCCCACTGCGAGCGCATTAGTGTTGAAGAGGGGCTGAAGCTGCTCTCTCCCGGGCAGATTACCTTTGCGGTGTTGGCGCGTAATTCGACCAACGAGTACAATCGCCTGATTGCGGCGTCGGTTGGTGTTGCTATTCCTGCTGATGAAACGCAATACGGCTATCTTTCCGAACACCATCCTTATGGCGAGTCAGAGGAGCAGGCTGGCGAATATGCGGAGGATTTGGCTGCCACCATGCTGGCAACAACGCTTGGTATTGAGTTTGATCCCAACAAAGATTGGGATGAGCGTGAAGGCATTTACAAAATGAGCCATAAAATCATCAACTCCTATAATATTACCGCTACTGCAGAGGGCGAAAACGGTCTCTGGACAACCGTTATTTCATGCGCTGTTCTTTTGCCATAAAAGCAAATCAGACTTATCGATTAAAAAAAGAAAAACTATCAAAGGAGAAAAATATGGCACAGAGAACTTTTGCGGATGTTATGGGTCGTTGCGATAACAAAGATGATATCGATTGTTCTAATAAGGGTTTAACCTCGTTATTTGGGTGCCCTGAAAAAGTGAAACATTTCAACTGTTCCGGTAATCAGCTCACCTCACTTGAGGGTGCGCCTAAAAAAGTAAAGGGCGATTTCAACTGCTCAGGTAATCTGCTGCAGTCGCTGCAAGGGTCACCAGAAGAGATTCATGGGGATTTTGATTGTTCCAATAATCAACTGACAACACTCGATGGCAGCCCTGCATTTGTTATGGGCGATTTTTCCTGTGCTGGCAACCAGTTAACCTCATTGAAAGGGGAGTTGAATGATTCAACATTCTCCGGTTGTCCTGAGGTGATTGAGGGCGATTTTAATTGTTCACGGAACAAATTGACCTCACTTTGTGGCGCACCGCACATTGTTGGCGGCGACTTTGATTGCTCGGATAATCAGCTTACTTCGCTGTGTGGAGCTCCGAAAAAGATTCCTGGGGATTTTGATTGTTCCGGTAATCAACTTGCTTCGCTGGATGGTTCTCCCTCGTTTGTTATGGGTGATTTTTCCTGTGCCGGCAATCAGTTGACTTCGCTGAAAGGTGCCGCACGCGAGGTTTTTGGTAACTTCGATTGTTCACGAAATCAATTGACCACATTGCTCTGGGCACTCAAAAAAATCAACGGTATTTTTAACTGCTCTGGTAATAAATTGAGTTCGCTGAAAGGTTCTCCAGAAGAGGTGGATGATTTTATCTGTTCATGTAATCACTTAATATCGCTCAAATGGTCGCCCGATAAAGTCAAAGGCAATTTTGATTGCTCCAGCAACAAATTGATCTCCCTTGATGGGGCACCGAAACGAGTCAAAGGCAATTTCAACTGTTCCGGTAATCAGCTCTCCTCGCTTGAGGGCAGTATGAAGAAAGTGTGTGGTGATTTTATCGGTCAAAAAAATGCCAAACGTTTTGATGATGAAGATGTTCGGGCAATGTACAACGTCAAAGGCAACTGCATTTTATAATCCCTCCTCCATCTCTCATTCCTGACATATTGCACGCATAATGAAAACGGCAACAACCCTGAAGTTGTTGCCGTAATATGTTTTAATAATTTAGGATACGCTCACTTTTCCTGAAGTGTTCTTTAGCGATCGTTTTATTGAAAAGCGTTAGTCAAATCTCCCGCTTGTGGACGAATGCCGGGCAACGGCTCAAGCTCAAATCGCCTTGTTATAAATTTCAGGATTGATGTGGTGTCGTAAAAGGTATGATCCACAAAATGAGTTTTGGCAAATGGTGATATGATAATGGCTGGAATGCGGGTGCCAGGTCCCCACCGATCGGCCTTTGGCGGTGCAACATGATCCCAGAAACCACCGTTTTCATCGTATGTTACAATGATTGCCATCTTTTTCCATTGAGGACTTTTCTGTAACTCATGGATAACTTGTGCAATATGGGCATCACCTGATATCACATTAGCATAGCCCGGATGCTGATTGAGATTTCCCTGTGGCTTGTAAAAAACAACCGGTGGCAACATTCCTGCCACAATATCTTTCTGCAAATCAGCATAATCCTTCAGGTGTCGTGTTCGCTCAAGTGAGCCAGCAGCCGTTGCAGGATCGAATCGTTTAAAATAGTTGAATGGCTGGTGGTGCGCCTGAAAGTTGGAACTTTTGTTGTTGTAGATAATATTGCGATGAGCCAAAGCCTCATTCCATGCCCCTGCATACCATACCCAATTCACTCCTTTCTCACTCAAGGCATCACCGATAGTTTTAAAATTCTGAGGTGGAAGAGGATGTTTGGTCGAGTCGGCAAGCTGCGCGCTTCCATTCAGAGCTGGTGGTATGCCACTGGGTTGATAGGGGGGCTGCACAGTATTCACCGCATAGCCATCAGGAGTCAACGCTTGATCGGCGACATATATGGCTTTGCCCGTTATCGAACTCGCAGGTGAGTTCTCAGCAAGAGTGAGTTCGACGCCACTTTTGTTCACGCGGCTTTTGAGGTTCTCGGGTGCATCAGGATAAATGGGAGTTGATGCAGCAATCAACCAGAAATGGTTCAGAAACGAGCCGCCAAAAGCACCCATAAAAAAATTATCCGCCAACGTGTATTTTTTTGCCAGTTTCCACAGTTGCATAACGGAGCCATCGTAATAGCCCATTGTCAAACCGCCCGCATCCGACCATGCTGCAAACATATTGTTTTTGCCATCATTAATCTGCATCTGGTTGTTATAAAAACGGTGCACTAAATCCGGTGTGGCTTTGTCGGGCATGATGCCGCCGTGTATAACGTCAGGCCGCGCATCAATTCGGAATGGCTCATTTGTCAGCGTTGGGATAAAGCTGACATTATTCTCAGCAGAGGTGTTTGCAGCATTCCATACTGCCGGAAGAGTTGCAAGAGGAGTAACTCCATCTCTGTCAACCTGCTTGAAGCTATTCAAATCGGTTGGTGTTCCATTTGCATTTTTAAAAATGCCATTTGCACCAGGAAACATGCCATACAAATTATCAAAACTTCGGTTTTCCGAGTAAATCACGACGATTGTCTCAATTTTCTGAAGAGATATATCTCCTTTTTTTTGGGCAGCAATTGAAGAACTCCATGCTGAAAGCAACGAGAGCACAAGCATAACAGATAATTGCCACTTCACCCTGAAGCAATGTTTTCTTGCCATAGAAGCAATGTTTTATATTGATTGTATTTTGAGAGATTTTTTATACCATGATGTTTTTTAATCTTTTAGAGATATTCTCCATCAAAGATATTCTCGAAGCAAGTAAATCTTAAACCAGTCAACGTTTTTCGCAAATCCCATTGCAATTAATTCCTTTTCTATAGCCTCTTTGCTGTACATTGCCTTCATGGGAAGCTGAGACATCGTAAAATTCCACTCTCCCTTAAAAACTCCTGCATCATTGATTATTGCTGTTTTTACTCGTCCTTCTGCACTATACGTTATTGCATAAATGGCATGATTATCGTAGATAATACCATTAAAGTTATTAGTGATATTTTTCAGAATACGATATTTACTCAGTTTTTTACTGATCGGTTTTTCATAATTGAGCGTATTACATTTTACCGTGCTGTGGGCGACTTCGAGATAGATTGTGGTTTTGTTCGTCATGGATTGATCGAGCTCAAATTTTTCACCATCTAAAAGTAAAAACGAGTATGGTGGAATTTCAACAATTGTTGCCTGATATCCTTTGAGAATCAGTGGCGGATGTAATTTTTTCAGCTCTAATAAATATTCATCATCATTGATGGAAACAAAAATCGAGTAAATAACAATGGTGCGATCTTTCATATTCCGCAGATCGACATAGCGGATGCAATATGGTGATATTGGATTGCTTCCAAATGAGATACCGGCACTCACTTTTGTGCCGATTTTCTGTAATCCAAGATAGAGGGAAATGGGAAAGATAAGAAGACCAGGCACTACTTTAAGAAACTCTTGAAAGTTAAAAAGATATTCCGACATGATAAAATAAGTGTCTGAGAGCCATTTAATCAATAGCTGTTCCATGATATTCTCTCCAAATTAATTGATCATATAACGGCATCTTCTTATTGAGTGATCAACATTATGGTATTTTTGAATGGTATGTTTCATGTTTTCAAAATTTCTCTCTTAAGAGGGCTTACAAGGGAAAAGAGTGTGCAAGAAACAGGATAGGATGGAGGTTGAAAAATGCAGGGGATCATCCTTTTGATTCATCCATGCAACTGATGCTTTTATCGATGCTGAAATTTTTTTATACTCTTTTATTCGCATTTTTCGGTATCAAATGTCGAAGTGTTCAGTGAAAAAGTTTCTCCTTATTTATATAAAAACTTACCTCAAGAATTGTTTCATAAGTGTTAAGGTTGTGTTAAGAGATTGTGACAAATCGAATGCTTACGCCTCTTCGCAACTTTGCACAAACAACGTTCTTGAATTTTCCTGTAGATTCTGCATTTTCCTGTTTCGTCGTGTTATTCATATCATATTTTAAAATATTGTTTTATGTCTGATCCAATGTTGCTGGTTGTTGAAGATGATCGTGATCTTGCAAAGTTATTGGAGTACAATCTTCACAGGGCGGGCTATAAAAGCCTGCTTGTTGAGAGTGCGGAGGAGGCGCTTATGGAGCTTGCGCGCAAAAGTTTTGATCTTCTTTTGCTCGATATTATGCTGCCCGGAATTGACGGGTTTGAGCTTTGCCGTCGAATCAGGCAGCATCAA
>CAIQSY010000234.1 GCA_903874585.1 uncultured Chlorobiaceae bacterium
TCTCGCTTATCATACTTGTGCATGAACTCCTCGCCACTCTTCAGCTTCAATATGCCACCAAATCCTCGCACTGCTTCGGATATCAAAAACGATTTTGCGCGTGGATGGTAGAGCGATGTTGGGTGAAACTGGATGAACTCCATGTTGGCAATTTCAGCGCCAGCACGGTATCCCATGGCAACACCGTCTCCCGTGGCAATGTCCGGATTGGTGGTGTAGGGATAAACATGACCAAGCCCGCCAGAGGCAAGCATGGTGATTTTTGCAATGATTTTTTTCGGCTTTTGTTGCTCAGAATCAAGCACATAAGCACCGTAACAGTTTATATCGTTTGTTTTTATAACAAGATGATGTTCTGTAAGCAGCTCAATGGCATAGTGGTGTTCAAGCAGGGTGATGTTTGGATGGTTGTTAATACATGCAAGCAGCGCACTCTCCACTTCACGTCCGGTAACATCCTGCGCGTGCACAATGCGGTGCATCGAATGCCCACCCTCTTTCCCAAGATGCAGGTTCTGCGGATGAGACGTGGTAAAATTGACCCCAAACTCAATAAGTCGCTGGATGTGTTGCGGTCCATCTTTCACCATCAACGTCACCATATCAAGGTTGCACAATCCCGCACCGGCATCAAGGGTGTCGGCAATATGCAGCTCTGCGCTGTCATTGCTGTCAATTGTTGCAGCAATGCCGCCCTGTGCCCAATTGGTATTAGAGGTGGAACTCTCTTTTTTCGTGATGATAGTAACCTTAGCGTATTCGGCGGCGTGCAGGGCGAAATAGAGCCCGCCAATACCACTGCCAATAACGAGAACATCAGTGTTGATTGTTGTAGTCATACTATCCTGCGTTCAATGCCGGTGAGCCAGAAAAATTCTCCATTATGGCAGGAGAACCGCACATGAAATAACCGTTGTCCAGAGGCCATTTTCGCCCTCTGCTGTTGCTGTGATGTTGTAGGAGTTGATAATTTTACCGCTCATTTTGTAAATACCTTCGCGTTCATCCCAATCCTTGTTGGGGTCGAATTCAATGCCAAGGGTGGTGGCGAGCATCGTCGCAGCCAAATCTTCGGCATACTCTCCCGACTGCTCTGCCGACTCGCCGAAGGGATGGTGCTCCGACAGGTAGCCGTACTGTGTATCGTCTGCCGGAATGGCGACGCCGACCGATGCTGCGATAAGGCGATTGTATTCGTTGGTTGAGTTGCGAGCCATCACCGCAAAGGTGATCTGCCCTGGAGAGAGCTGCTTTACACCATCTTCAACAGAGATGCGTTCACATTTTGGCGGAAAAATACTTGATACCGTAACCAGATTGCATTTTTCAATTTTGGCCTCTCTCAAGGCAAGCTCGAATGATGAGAGATACTCTTTATGCCTTCCCACACCTTTGGTAAAAAAAACTTTTGATGGAACAAATGACAATGCCGTTCCTCCGGATTAATGTGTTGTTCAAAGTGTTTAACTCATTGAAATTGAGCAATTATAGAAAAAAGCGATCTCATTCAAAACGTTTTTTTGCTGCCACCTTAAAAAACTTTCTTTTTCCTGCTTTGACTGTTTTTGGCTCTTCACCAAGTTCAAGAATCTCAGAGATCTCCTCTATTTTTCGGTCATCAACGAGCACTGATTTTTGCTGAATCATTCGGCGAGCATCGCTTTTTGAGACTGCTGCACCAAGCGTTACCAGAAGGTCGATAATCGGAATCGAGTGCTGGTCAAGTTCAACAAGCTCAATATTATCCGGTGCTTTTTTATGCACAAAGAGCTGATCGAAATGGTTTTCAGCGCCATCAGCCTCTTGCTGTGAATAATAGGAAGCCACAATTTGTCTCGCCAGACTTCTCTTGGCTGTTCTTGGCTGTTCAGTGATTTGGCTGAGAATATCGCTGACAGCGGACTCTCCCTGTGGAAGCAACAGTTTCGTGTAAGTTTCGATGAGCGTATCGGGAATGGAGAGCGCCTTGCCGTACATGTCGGCAGGGGAGTCGTTGAAGCAGATGGCGTTGCCGAGCGATTTCGACATTTTTTCACCACCACCAGTGCCAACCAGCAGCGGCATGGTGATGCACACCTGTGGCGTAATTCCGTATTCTCGCTGAAGATCTCTTCCAACAAGAAGGTTGAATTTCTGGTCTGTGCCGCCAAGTTCCACATCGTTTTTCAGGTGTACCGAATCCATTCCCTGAGCAAGAGGGTAGAGAAATTCGTGAATGGAGATAGGTTCTTGAGCACGATACCTGCGCTCAAAGTCGTCACGCTCAAGCATTCGCGCCACGGTGCAGTGGCTTGCGAGGCGGACAACATCGGCAAATCCCATCGTTCCAAGCCAGTCGGCATTATAGCAGATGGTTGTTTTTTCCGGATCGAGAATTTTCGACGCCTGTTCAAAGTAGCTCTTGCCGTTTTCCCGCGCCTCTTCGGCTGAAAGCTGTGGTCTCGTTTTGCTTTTGCCAGATGGGTCGCCAATCATGGCCGTAAAGTCGCCAATAATCAGAATAGCCTGATGGCCGAGATCCTGAAATTCACGCAGTTTACGGAGCACGACCGAGTGGCCAAGATGCAAATCAGGCCGTGAAGGATCGGCGCCAAGCTTTACCTTGAGCGCTTGACCTGTTTTCTCGCTGAGTCGCAGTTTCTGTTCAAGTTCGTCAACGCTTATAATTTCAACGACATTGCTGGTAATGATGTCAAGTTGTTCCTTTATTGGTGGAAAGCCCATGAATTCGTTGTTGGTTTAATATTGCTTTTTGATCTGTTCCATTTCCCTCTGATTATCTCTCTTCTTGATGGTCTCACGTTTATCGTAAAGCTTTTTGCCTTTAGCAATTGCA
>CAIQSY010000235.1 GCA_903874585.1 uncultured Chlorobiaceae bacterium
GTACTTGCCACCTCACGCCGAACGCTCCATAAACGCTTCTGCCGCTACCTCGCCTCAACAGGCTATCACGCATCGCTGCATGAGTGGGAGATGTTTATCAACCGAAGCGAGTTGCCCGAACCGGCAAACGCGGCAAACGCTGTACGCCCGACAAAAGATGTTGCCGTGGAGAGCATTAAAAAAGCGTGGAAACGAGTGCTGCGCAACGGACGTGCAGTAAGTCGCGAAACAACCGATGCCGAACTTCATGCGCTCCGCATTGACTGCAAAAAACTACGCTATCTGCTGGAATTTTTTGCATCAATCTTTCCGCAAGAGAGCATTGTGCCGGTTATCCGCCAGCTCAAAGCGTTGCAGGAAAATCTTGGTGACTTTGTTGATTTTGCAGTACAGCGCCGCTTTTTATTCGATCGACTTATTTCGATGCAGGATGACAAGCTTCTTGCTGCATCAATGGGTGGATTGATGACAACGCTCTTTCAACAGCAGGAGGAGACTCGCCTTACTTTCCATAAAACATTCCGTGCATTTGATCACGAAGAGACCGCTCAACTCTTTCACGCTCTTTTAACAGGAACGCCGATATGAAAACAATTGCACTCTACAGCATTAAAGGTGGCGTCGGCAAAACTGCGGCGGCAGTCAACCTTGCCTACCTCGCCTCCAGACTTGCACCGCCAACGCTGATTTGCGATCTCGATCCGCAGGGAGCAAGCTCATACTATTTCAGAATTACGGCATCGAAAAAGTACAACAGCGATAAATTTCTGAAAGGGAACAAAAAAATTTACAGCAATATCAAAGCGACAGATTTTGAGCAGCTCGATCTGCTGCCATCGGACTTTTCGTACCGCAACCTTGATATTGAGCTGGCGGAAGAGAAGAAGCCACAAAAGAAGCTGAAGAAAAATTTGGAGGAGTTACGCGATGATTACCAAATGGTGTTTTTTGACTGTCCGCCAAACCTTACGCTCCTTTCGGAAAGCGTCTTTGCTGCCTCCGATATTATTCTGGTACCAATGATACCCACCACGCTCTCCATGCGGACGTTCGTGCAATTGAAAGAGTTTTTCGACACCAACAAGCTCGACAGCTCAAAAATCCATCCATTTTTTTCAATGGTGGAGAAGCAGAAAAAGCTGCATCGCGATATTATTGATGAATATCAGCACACGGCGGGCTTTCTTTCGCAAAGGATTCCCTACAACTCGGAGGTTGAAAAAATGGGTATTTATCGTGCGCCACTCAATGCCGTTCAGCCACACGCAACAGCATCAAAAGCGTATCGCAATCTTTGGAATGAGCTAAGCGCACTGCTTGCAATACCGGCAGAGAAGCACCATGCGCGTTAACGTTTCGTACAAGCTCGGCATCATCACCGGTATAACCATACTTGTTGCCATGATCGCAGCGTATCTCATGATCAGCGAACAGTTGAGCGATGTTGTTTCAAAAACAACAAAGACTGAACTGCGGCGCGATTTGATGCTCAATAAGCAGTTTCTTGAACAGCAGCCGAAAGGGTGGATTACGAGCAGAGAAAGTGCCCGATGGATCGCCCAAACAGGAACGACACTCGACATCAGAGTAACGCTGATTGCTCTTGACGGTCGTGTACTTTGCGACTCATCAATTCCGCAAGAGCGCCTTGCTACAGTGGAAAATCATCGGATGAGGCCGGAAGTGCAAGGCGCTCTTGCTGCGGGATATGGCGAAAACCAACGATTCAGCCACACTGTGAAGGAGTATCTGCTCTACATTGCCACACCGGTAGGTTCACCGCAACCGGAAGCTATCCTGCGATTCAGCAAGCCGTTATACGATATCGCTCTCTTTGAACAATCAGCACAACAACAGATTGCGCTCCAACTCTTTATCGTGCTCTCTGCTGCACTGTCGGCAGGCTTACTGGCAACCATCATCATTACTCGCCCGCTCCGTTCGCTCGCACTCAGCGCGAAAAGCACACAACGTGTCAATGTTGCAGAACTCACCTCGTTGCTCCCGCGTCAGGATGAAGTGGGCACACTTGCACGAACGTTCAAGAATATGAGCGATGATATTGCCACCATGCAACGCAGTGCAGAATGGTATCATGCAGTTTTTGCAAGTATTCAGGAAGCCATTATTGTCACCAATGCTGCTGGCGATATCACGCTTATCAATCCGGCAGCATCGAGCATTTTCGGCATTGATGGTGCCATGTTTACCGCTCGCCCAATCAAACATCTCTCCGATAACAAACTGCGGGAGCTTTTTGCACAGGTACACTCCACCCGTGGCAGACTGCAGAAAGAGGAGGTGGCGTTAATGACCATA
>CAIQSY010000236.1 GCA_903874585.1 uncultured Chlorobiaceae bacterium
CATAAGCAGACTATTGTGCGGCTTGGTAAAGATGTTGATGCTGAAAAACGGATTGATTCGGCGGCGATTCAGCGCCTTGTTGACTGCATGGTGGAATATCGCCAGCTCAGCGACGAACATGGCTCCGAAGCGATACTTGCCATCGGCACCAGCGCCTTGCGCGATGCAAAAAATCGTGATGAGGTGATTGCGAGTGTTGCCCGTGCGGCAGGCATTACCATTGCGTGCATCTCCGGCCATGAGGAGGCAGAGTTGACTTTTTGTGGTGCTGTTGCCGGGATGAATGATCTCACGGAGCGCTTTACCGTCATTGATATTGGCGGCGGCAGTACGGAGATATCGATGGGTTCGCTTGATGCAGTGGCGGAACGGCTAAGCCTCGACATTGGCTCAGTGCGCTTGACCGAACGATTTTTCTCGACACTCCCTCCATCGGAAGAGGAGTTTGAAAGAGCGAAAATGTATATCACCATGCTTTTTACCTCAAAAATTATCCCATTTTTTGCCGGACGTGAGCGAGTGTATGGTGTCGCCGGAACCTTGACCACCATTGCGCAGGTGACTCAGGGATTGCAGCATTTCGATGCGCTGAAAGTCCACAACTACGCGCTTCAGTATCACGATGTTCGCGCTTTTCTCGAACGATTGAAAACGAGCAATCTTGATGAGATTATTGCACTTGGCATTCCCGATGGGCGAGCTGATGTTATCACTATGGGTACGCTGATTCTGCACCAGTTCATGCGCTTGCTGGGTGTTGGAGAGATCCGCGTCAGCATTCAAGGGCTACGCTTTGGTATTGCGCAGAAGGAGCTGCTTCGTCTCCAGGGAAACATCTGAGCGCGTAGATGCAGATTGGGTGGTCTTCTTTCCTTGCTTACCATCAACGAGTAATTTTGATGAGATTAATCAAATTGCCTTGTATTTCTCTATCATAAAAGCATAAATTGCCTTATAGATTAAAATCACTGATTTTATGCCACCATAATCAAGGCTTATGCTTCGATTTATTGATAACGATCTTCGGCGCTGGCAGGAAGGGGCGCGCCGCAAACCTCTCATTCTTCGAGGTGCTCGTCAGGTCGGCAAAACTTGGTCACTCAAAGAGTTTGGAAAAAGCCGGTTTGAGTCTCTTGCTCTCGTTGATTTTGAGCGAAATCAGACGCTGCGGAAACTTTTTGATGGTGATCTTAAGGTAACGCGCATGTGCTCCGATCTTGAAGTTATTCTTCAGCAAAAGATTACACAGGGAAAAACGCTGCTCTTTTTTGATGAAATACAGGCGTGTCCTCGTGCCATAACCGCTCTGCGCTATTTTTATGAGGAGCTGCCAGAACTGCATGTTGTGGCAGCCGGTTCGCTCCTTGAATTTGCGCTTGAAGAGAGCTCCTTTCCTGTCGGAAGGGTTCAGTTTCTCAATCTCTATCCACTCTGTTTTGCTGAATATCTGGAGGCTATTGGCAACGCCCCTGCAGCAACGGCTGTTCTGGGTAATCCTGCTGAAATATCACCTACAGTTCATGAACTGCTGCGCGAAGAGCTGAAACGCTATTTCTTTATCGGGGGAATGCCGGCTGCCGTCAAGGCATACCTCGACACCAACTCATTACGTGATGCCTTTGAGGTACAACAGGAGATTGCTGAATCCTACAGGATAGACTTTGCTAAATATACTCCCAAGGTTGACCGCTTCTGTCTCGACTCGGTTTTTACCTCACTGCCACAGCATATCGGAAAACAGATCAAATATGCCCGCTTGAGCGAAGGGTACAGCAACCCGACATTGAAAAAAGCATTCGACGCCTTATGCTTGGCTCAGGTCGCCCGAAGAATTCCCTCGGTCGATCCTTCAGCGCTTCCTTTGGGAGCAACAGCCTCCTCAAAATTGTTCAAGGCGATCATGCTCGATATTGGATTGATGCGCCACCTCTCCGGTATGCCGAATGATATTGAGTATGCCAAACGTGACTTGCTCGCCATCTATCGGGGAGCTATGGCTGAACAGTTTGTCGGACAAGAGATGCTGGTCGCTCAACAAGGCGCACTTTATTATTGGGATCGACAGGCTAAAAGCAGTTCGGCTGAAGTTGATTATCTGGCTGTTTTGAACGGCAAGATTCATCCGGTTGAGGTAAAAAGCGGCGCTACCGGCAGTTTGAGGAGCTTGCATCTCTTTCTTGCTTCATACCCGGAGTCTGGCAAAGCACTGGTTTTTTCCGATCGCCCGTACGCAGATCTGCCGGAGCAAAAGATCACCTTCCTGCCACTTTACAGCGCGTTTGCTGCCACAAAATGCGAGTAACCGGACACTCCACACTCATACCACAATCCTGCAGCGATCCATTTCAATACATTTTTCGGATGCATTTGCTCTTGTCGGAAATTCATATACATCGGAAGTTCCAAGAAATATTAAAGACAGAGTATTCTGTAACCTATTATTAAAAAACGGTCTCTGGCTACTGATTCGGTACACCAACGGTAGTTGCCCATGGCGGTCTGCACGTGAGTCATCTTCAACGCAGTCGAACCAATCCAGAATCTGAGCGAGTGAGCGTTGCTCAAGCTACGTTTCCAGTTTCTTTTGGAGCGAGACAAGCGATTGAAAAGGCGAAAATATCAATGCCGGTAACTTTGCATTGGTTGCAGCACTTTTGCGCTACACATCTTTTGGAATCAGGAAAAGATGTCCGGTATATTCAGGAACTGCTGGAGTATAAAAGTTTAAAAAACAACCGTGAGTGACACATATATTCATGAAACAAGCTTGCAAAAGATTAAACCACCTTTTGATGATTTGTAGTAAATAATGATTATTTTTGCAGAAATATACTTGATGACAGTCAGACCTATACGACCGGATTGGTTCTGTAAATATGATTTTTTCAGGGAGTATATTTCAAGTTAGGAGCAATGGTAAAAAGACCGTGCAAACAATAACAGTTGACAATTTGGAAAGCAAAACGGAAAGAAAAAGATTTAAAAATCATAAATTTGCTTGACTTAATATTTTAATCTCTATGGGTCATATTCCCCGCCTCTTGAGGCGTAAAGTATGATAGAGTTCTCTTCAAAATACCCCGCTGCTTGCGGCGGGGTTCTTTATTTGGGCGTTCCCTTTGGGCAGGCTTTCCGTTCCAATCTTTTTGTTCGTTCCTCACAAAAAGGATTTCCACTGCAATCCCTAACGTAATCTGCTGCTTAAAAATGAATTTATCGTTTAATACAAATTTAGCAGATGGTTATACCAGTAATTCTCAAATTGCAAGATTATTAACAGAGAATTGGGTTTTAAATAATTCATATTGTCCAAGTTGTGGTGATTTGCCATTAAATGAATTTGAAAATAATCGTCCCGTTGCAGATTTTTATTGTAAAAAATGTTCCGAAGAATTTGAATTAAAAAGCAAAAGCGGAAAATTATCAAATACAATTACTGATGGAGCTTACTCTACTATGATAGAAAGAATTAATTCTGATAATAACCCAAATTTCTTTTTTCTAACATATACAAAACAATGGACTGTTAACGATTTTCTCATAGTTCCAAAACAGTTCTTCACACCAGAAATTATTATTAAGCGTCCACCTTTATCAGAAACTACAAGAAGAGCGGGTTGGATTGGTTGTAACATTGATATTTCAAAAGTTGCAGATGCTGGAAAAGTATTTTTGATTAAAAATGCTCAAACTATTAACCAAGAGTTTGTAAAAGAAACATTCAATAAAACATTATTTTTAAGAACAAAAAGTAAAGATGCAAAAGGTTGGATTTTAGATGTTATGAATTGCATTGATTTAATCAAAAAGGAAACATTTACACTTGATGAAATATACAAATTCGAGCAAAAGCTAAAAATCAAATACCCAAACAATAATTTTATCAAAGACAAAATCAGACAACAATTACAGCTTTTACGTGATAAAGGAATTATTGAATTTGTTGGACGTGGTAATTATAAAAAAGTAAATTATGGGAACATTTAAAATTGAAATTCAAGAGTTTTTATCTAAAATAGTTGAGATAGATGCTGAAAACATTAATAATGCAATTTCAAAGGTTAAAGAACTATATCGAAACGAAGAAATCATTTTAGATAGTGATGATTATGTCCTAAACTGAGCGATTTATGCATAAACCGAAGTTGAACATACCAATTCGACGATATCCTCATCTACTCAAGGGCATAACAAGATAGTGAGCATGTGGTTTTCGACCTAAAAAATATGACAAGTCGAAG
>CAIQSY010000237.1 GCA_903874585.1 uncultured Chlorobiaceae bacterium
GTCATGATTTCCTCCTTTGGGTTATAGTTACAATTATAACTATAAAAAAAACAACAAAACCAAGGCTTATTTTGTGATAAACCAAACTATTTTATGAGAATATGCTTCCCATCGTTATATATCGCTCGGGAAATTAGGTTAAACCGCTCAATGGTGATACGTCTGTTAACTGGTTTACAGCAAGATGAAGTTTCTGTAGTGACGTTAAACAGCTCAGCGGCGATACATCCGTTAGCTGGTTATGAGCAAGGTTTAGTTCCTTCAGCGAAGTTAAATCGTTCAGCGGCGACACGTCTGTTAGCTGGTTGTTCGAAAGGTTAAGTACCTGCAGCGATCTAAGTTGGAGTAGCAAATCAATAATGATCTGCATATCAGTAATTCCGCAACCGTATAGTCCCAATTCGATCACATGATCATGCTCATTCAGCACATAACTTCTCAATACCCTATGATCTATGTTATGCTTAAGCTTCACACCAAGCTTTTGTTCAAGCTGCTTTATTACCTGCAAATCACTCATATCTTTACCATATCAAGATTTTGACATCACATCCTATACACCCTGTAATAAGCAGCCTCAAGATCATCATGGAAACCCCATCCAATGCCATTCGTTTTAGCGACAATCTTTTTAGCACGCGGTTCCAACGCAAGGTGAAACCCCTCTTTTTTCGCCAGCTCTAACGCTTTAGCAAAAACACCTGAAACGCTGTCGTAAAACGACATGTAAATATCGCCGTAATCGAGGGTGTACTTGACCCCGCACTCCGCATACCACAGCATCAGGTCAACAAGCAACTCGCTGTTATCCGAATACTTCTTAAACTCCGATAATGCTTTTTTTCCCTCCATTAAACGAAAGGTATAACCGCGTTTAGGGTAAAACGCATGGAGGATTTTATCGTGGCAACGTTTGTACAAACCATCAACATCAGGAGTTACAAAAAAATCGAGATAGGCTTTTGTCCCCTTATCATTTTTGTACATCTCCATAACTAAAGCGAGAAGTTTCTCCTTCTCCATGCCAGCTAACTCTTTTCGTATTTGTGCACTTCCCATAGCGTTAAAAAAATATTCGGCAGCGCTCGCCTTTGCCTGCCGGAGGGTTACAAGTATGCTTCATTCAAAAGGGCAATTGTCGTCAGCCACTGCGGCTCGAACTGGCCGGCACAGTGCCTTGCATCAAGCTCAGAGTGAAAAATATCAATCTTTTATAAACAATGGTCAACACATTGCTGAATAAAAACAAGAGAGAGTCATTGCTTTACATTTTCTCTCAGCGTACACATTTATCGCATAACTCATTTCATTGTAATCAGTAAGAGCGCTGTAATCGTGGAGTTTCTCTCAACGTAAAAGGAGCTATCACCATACCAGACAAACCGGCATTGTGATAGCTCCTTTTACAACGAAAATCAAAACGATTACTCAATAATAATACGAGGTGGAGAGTTTGCTGGTGAAACGATTCATGGCGTAGTTCACAAACCAGACCCAGTTCAGTGGTTTTCCTTTCATGCGCTGGAGAATTGAACGACCTTTATATACCTCTTTCTGGAGCTTTACAAAATTCTCCAAAAGTTTGTCGCCAGCCATTTTCGTTGGCTCAAACATGTAGTGGTAGGTGTCGTACTTGTCCCAATCAAAATGGCGAATACGCGGCTTCATTTCATCGAAGTAGGGCGTGCCAGGGAATGGTGTTACCAATGAAAAAACTGGAAACTCAATCTTGTTTTTCATGATAAAATCGTAGGTGAGCTGAAAACTCTCTTCGGTGTCGTTATCGAACCCGAACATGAAGTAGCCTTGAATAGCAATGCCATTTTTGTGCAGGTTACTCACCACAGTCTCATAATTGCCCAATCTGTTCGAGCCTTTATGAACGCTTTTCAATGTCTCAGGATTGAGCGACTCAAAGCCGATACTCAACAGATCGCAACCGGAACGACCGGCAAGTTCAGCAACTTCAGGTTTATCGAGAAAGTTCATGGAGATATTAGCGTTCCAGCGCACCCCAAGTTTCGACATCTCCTCCAGCAGCGTCATAAAATATTGCGGTCTGAAGCTGATGTTATCATCCATAAATGAAAAGTTGATCTTCTCTTTATTGAGGCGTTTTTGATGATAACGCATCTCATCAAGCACAAGATCAAGCTCACGAAAACGGTAGTTTTTGCCGTAAATGGTTGGCGTAGTACAGAAGTTGCAACCAACAGGGCAGCCTTTTGTGGCAAGAATTGGAATGAGAGAGCTGTACTTTTTTGCAGATTTTGAGCCCAGCGCGTAGTTGAAATCAGGGTGCTGCATGGTGCTCATCGGTTTCAGCTCTTTTGCACGATAGACACGTTGCATTTTGCCGTTCAGCACATCGGTGGCAAGCTCAGTCCATATTGATTCAATTTCGCCATACACCACGCTGGTGCAGTGCGCGGTAGCCTCTTCATGCAGCATGGTGGGATGCACGCCACCTAAAATCACAATTTTTCCTTGACGCAACGCAGCATCACCAATCTTGTACGCTTTGGAAGCATTCAGTGTCCGCGATGTAATAGCAATAACATCAAATCCTGAGAGATCTTCAGGCACGTTATCCCCAAGACGTTCATCAATAAAGGTTACATCAAAGAGTGTGCCAACAAGCGTTGCCACCATAATCAGGTTTAAAGGCATACTCACTGTACCCGAATCCACCATCATGCTGGTATTGCTTACCGGCTGAACAAGCAACCATTTTTTACGTGATTTTTGTTGTCTGGCAAGCTGCTGAAGAATTTCCTCTGAATAATCGGAGGGTGAGGTACGTGGGGAAATAACAGTGTTGGATGGTGAGTTCTGCATACCCGAAAAATCTGCAAAAAATAGTTAAAAGCCCTTATTGACTAAAGAGATAAGGTATAAAAAGTTTTTATAAAAATAGCCCGCTGCTGCTAAAAAAAGCGGCATCAACATGTTACTTGGTCTCTGAGGGTTTTTTCAGCACGGCAACGGTAAACCGACTGACGCAGGTGAGTTTTCCTGCCTCATTTTTTAATCGAATATCCCAGACTTGAGAACTTTTGCCGAGATGCAGGGGAGTTGCGGTCGCATACACAAATCCGCTTTTTGTCGGGCGGATATGGTTGGCGTTAATCTCTTGCCCTACAATATAAAAGGAGTGACGGTCAACACAGTATGATGCTGCAATACTGCCAACCGTTTCAGCAAGTGCGAGTGAAGCGCCTCCATGCAAAATACCAATGCGCTGAATGGTACGGTGATCAACCGGCATACGTGCGGTCATGTAATCGTCACCAATCTCAACCATCTCTATACCAAGATGACGAGCCATTTGACCATCAACAATCTGTGTGGTATTGATCTCTTCAACCGTAACAGGAGTAAAAAAAATAGAGGAGTGTGCCATAGTGAGGAAGGGGTAAAACAGTGGTTGGTAAATTACTCTCCACTGGAGTGGAGCGGGTGACGAGATTCGAACTCGCGACATTTTGCTTGGGAAGCAAACACTCTACCAACTGAGTTACACCCGCTTGCCAATGGTGGTGAGAGAGGGAGTTGAACCCTCGACCTCAGGGTTATGAATCCTGTGCTCTAACCAACTGAGCTACCTCACCATTTTAGTGGCTGAGAATATACGACAGGCTTTCAGAATATACAAGTGCAATAATTCATTTTAACATACCAATGTCTTCGCTGCAAACTTTTGCTGATAGATTGCTTCAGCAACAGGAATATCCTCAGGAGTGGTAATTTTGATATTATGGTATCCTGTTTCAAAAATTTTAATGAGTTGTTCTGGGAAAAAACGCTCAACGAGAGCGGCATCATCAGTCGAATACCATCCCTCCAGCTCAGCCTGCTCATGCGCCTGTACCAGCAATTCACTTCTGAATCCTTGTGGTGTCTGTACTTGAAGCAACTGACTGCGATCAAGCGTTTCGCCAAAAAAGTCCGCATCACGTCCTATACATTTGATGGTATCCTTTGGCTTGTTTGCCGGTACACAAGCGCCAAACAACAGCGACAGATGTACTATTTCATCAATCTCTTCGGGCTGTATAAAGGGGCGTGCGCCATCATGAACTAAAAGAGCATCAGAGGCTAAACCACTACGGTGTCGCTCCTCTTCAATTGCTTTGATACAGTTATTGACCGAATCTTGACGCTCTTTGCCACCCTCAACAATAGCTTTCAGCTTGGTAAAACCTGAAGCTGCAGCCATTTCTTCAAGTGTTGTTTTGCTCTCAAGCTTTGTAGCGATATAGATCGCCGTAATAGAGCTTGCCATCTGAAAGGCTTTCAGTGTATGATAAATAACTGGAAAACCTCCGATTTCAAGCATCTGCTTACTAAGCCCATCTTTGAGCTGCATTCTTTTACCGATGCCGCTGGCGGCAATAATGGCTATGGCATTCATCAAAAAGCTGGTAATTATTGTTAATGAATAAACATGGCATCACCATAGGCTAAAAACTGGTAATCCTCTTTCAGCGCAATTTTATAAGCCTCCATAAGGAGACGGTGTTCAGCAAAGGCACTTACGGCCATCAGTAATGTGGTTTCTGGCTGCTGGAAATTGGTTACAAGCCCATCAACGACCTTGAACTGATAAGGTGGATAAATAAACTTGTCAGTCCAGCCTCTGCCGAATTTGATTTTGCCATCTACCGTAGCGTTTGCTTCCAGCGCACGGAGTGTTGTGGTACCAACGGCAATAACTCTGCCAGTTTTATTAATCTTGGTGTCGTTGACCTCCATTGCGGTTTGGTAGGGAATATTAAAATATTCCGAATCCATTTTATGCTTTGAAACATCTTCAACCTCAATGGCATTGAAAGAACTTAAACTTGGATGCAGTGTAATTGGTAAAATTTTGACACCAATTTTCTGGATTTTCTGCAGCAACGGCATGGTAAAATGCAAGCCTGCCATTGGCGCTACTACCGCCCCAATTTCACTTGCATAGGCTGTTTGATAGTGCTCTTTATCCGAGTCGCGCGAGGGACGAGTAAAGTAAGGAGGAAGCGGTATTTTACCAATACGTTCAACCAGGCTGAAAACATCAATATCGGGGTTGAGAAAACGGATGGTGCGTCCGCGTGACGTGGTATTATCGACCACTTCAGCGACAACATCTTCATCAAAATAAATTTTATTACCAACTCTCACTTTGCGTGCAGGATCAACAAGCACATCCCATAAGCCAGCCTCTTTGTTGAGCACACGGAGAAGAAAAACCTCAATTTTAGCATCGGTTTTCTCTTTTTGGCCAAAAATTTTTGCAGGAAATACTCGGCTGTTGTTAAGAACAAGCAGATCACCCTTTTTAAAGTAAGAGCTGATATCTTCAAATATTTTATGTTCGATATCTTTTTTTCGCCGATTCAGCACAATCATTTTGCACTTATCT
This sequence comes from uncultured Chlorobiaceae bacterium, assembly GCA_903874585.1. Taxonomy (GTDB): domain Bacteria; phylum Bacteroidota; class Chlorobiia; order Chlorobiales; family Chlorobiaceae; genus Chlorobium. The sequence continues at coordinate 5,408 of CAIQSY010000237.1, forward strand.
CGTGGCGAAGTAGGCTCATCGGCTATTTTGGTTTTTGGAAGGGTGTATCTGAAATTTGAAAGGCGCATAGTATCATCAAATAGGTCAACAAAAAAACATCGCAACAGTTATAAATCAAAGGTATATAAAAGGGGAGTGAATGTTGTTTTCACTCCCCTTTTTTTAATTATGGGTCAAATTGCAGTGGGATAAGGTACGCCTTTGGTCAGCGTCATATGGCGCCCTGCAATGCAGACCGGAGCTTCCATTTCTGGCGATTCCACAAGAGTAACAATAATATCACCTCTTTCAATGGTTACCTCGTAGCGATTTTTTCTGAAACAGACGCCAAGCGAGAGTTTTTTCCACTGTTTTGGTAGATTCGGGTGTACGTTGAGTTTTTCATTATAGAATGAAATACCAGCAAAATAACGGGTTACCGTATCAAGCGTACCAGCCATGACGCCGCAATGGATACCCTCTTGAGTGGTTCCTCCCTGCGTATCTTTAATGTCGCTTTTCAGCGCTTCGGAGAACCACTTCCACGCCATGTCGTGCCCATCGTGCAGATAGCTGGAGATGATACTGTGCACAACTTTGCTGAGTGTTGAACCGTGGCTTGTGCGTGGTTCATAATAAGCATAGTTGTTTCGGACAAGCGTCATATCGTCAGGTACATTATAGCCGACTCTGTTGAGCAGTTCAGCAACTTCACCTGGCGAGAGCGTGTAGAAGGTCATCAGCACGTCTGGCTGCTTGGCAACTTTATACTTATCGGGTGAATCACCCTCAGCTTTCAGGATTCTATCCATACGGTGAATGTTGCCATACAACGAATGGTAGTGCTGCCAGTCGAGTTCGTTCAGGCTCATATAGCCATCGAACTGCTCCAGAATACCGTTCTCATCAATAAGAATATTGAGCTTGCCGCTGATATCACGCCATTGATTCAGCTCCTCAAGATCGAGGTTGATTTTTTCGGCAATGCGTTTCAGCGATGCAGCATCCATGTTTTCACCAAGAGCAGAGGCTTTGTCAAAAAGCCACACTGCCATGATATTGGTGTATGAGTTATCTTTCAATCCCTCTTTACCGCTGCCGGGCAGTGACTCGTGGAACTCATCCGGTCCCATAACACCTTCGATGTGGTATTTTCCCGTTGTTGTGGAGTAGTTCGCAATTGATGCCCAGAAGCGTGCAATTTCAAACATCAGCTCTGCACCGTACTCATTAAGGAACTGTGTATCATCTGTATCGTAAATGTAACGCCATGTGTTATAGAACACTGCAATGGATACGTGGCGCTGCAAGCTGCTCAGGTCGGGTCCCCATGAGCCACTTGTTGGATTGAAGTGGACGATCTGCGTGTCTTCCATACCATCATCTGCCGTCTGCCACGGGTACATGGCACCTTTATAGCCATGCTCGCTTGCATAGGATCTTGCTGCGTCAAGCCTGTTATAGCGGTACATCAGCAGTGCTTTTGCAATATCGGGGAAGTGGCGATTAAAGAATGGCAGAATAAAAATTTCGTCCCAGAAAATATGCCCACGATACGCCTCTCCATTCAAGCCACGTGCTGGCATACCAGCATCAATTGATGGGTTGTGTGGTGATGCGGTGCACATCATGTGATAGGTGTGGAAGCGGAGCAGCTTCTGGCTGACGCGATCACCTTCAATGAGCATATCGGCTCTCTTCCAGATTTTTTCCCAAGCTTCAGCATTTGCCTGAAACAGTGAATCAAAAGAATCTTCACTCTTCAAGGAGAGCTGTGCGGCTTTTACTGGATTGCTGACATTAGCATCAAGCGAGGTGTAAATTGAGGCAAGTTTTTCAATGGTAACGCCTTTGCTTGGATTCAGATTCTGTTTAAAGGTTTCGCTGATGAATCGCGTATCCTTTACGATTGAGCGTTCAATATCGGCAGCTTTACCGTGCGAGATAATTCTGGTTTTTATGCCGGTGACAATCTCATATTTCGAAACATTGGTGCAGACATGCAGCAACAGGAGATCATTGTCGCTGATGCTGTCGATATGCTCCAGATGGTCGCTTGCGAGTTCGCTGTATCGGGCGACGTTTTTGTTTTCAACTCGTCCATCAATACTACAACGGAACTCAACTGTTGCGGTGTAGTTGACTGGTTTCAACGTGAATTTGATAGCGCAGCGATGTGGGTCATCCATGCTCGCAAAGCGGCTGGTGTTGATGCTGGTAATTCTGCCAAGATTATCTTGAACAACCATGTCGCGCTCCATCAATCCGTAACGGAAATTCAGGTTCTGGCGATAGCTGAGTATTTTGTGTTTGAGTGGACTGATAAACTCTCCACCACCAATTCTGAACTCAATGGGCAGCCAGTTTGGTGTATTGACGAAATCATTATTGTACACCGTCTGACCATGTACCTGAGAGGGTACTCGGTTAAATATGCCAGCAATGTAGGTGCCGGGATAGTGATGCGAAGAACAGGGTGAGCCTTCAAAGGCACCTCTGACACCGAGATAGCCATTGCCAACGGAGGTCAATGTTTCACGAAGTCTCTCCTCTTTGCCGCGATAATCGTTATACGTCTGGTTCCAGCCCTCAAATTCAAGCCCACTTTTAAACCATTCACGAATATCATCCACCGTAACTTCACCGAGGTCACTGACAACAATATCAGCGCCATGTTCGCGGAGTTTTGCCCCTTCAATATCGCGTGCAATGCCGAGCACCATGCCAAAATTGCCTCGCGAACCCGCCTCAACACCAGAAATTGCATCTTCAACCACCACACATTCGTGTGGCTCAAGACCAAGGTTTTTAGCAGCAACAACAAAAATATCAGGATTTGGTTTTCCTTTTAAACCAAGTTGAATGGAGACTTCACCATCAACGCGCGTTTCAAAAAGATGCTCCAATTTGGCAAGTTGCAAAATAAGCTGACAATTGCGGCTTGATGATGCAATGCCAATTTTGATACCCTGTTTGATCAACTCATGAATAAGATCGACCGTTGTGGTATATACTTCAGGTCCTTCTTTAATCAGAATATCAGTAAAGAGGCTGTTTTTACGGTTGCCTAATCCGCAAATAGTCTCTTCTTCAGGATCGTCCTCCAAATCTCCAAAGGGCAGATCAATATCACGCGATGCCAGAAAGCTTTTTACACCCTCCATGCGTGGTTTGCCGTCCACATATTTGTGATAATCATGTGCAGGATCAAAGGGGATATAGGTCTCCTTATTTATCTGCGCATACTTTTTCAGGAAATAGTTGAACATCGATTCCCACGCAAGGCTGTGTACCTTTGCCGTGCCAGTGATGACTCCGTCGAGATCGAAAATTGCGCCTTTGAAAGTATTACTCATGCCAGTAGTTAAATGGTTATCGTTCGTTTATGCTACCTTATTGTTAATTACAGCGAAAGAAGACCAAGAATGGTCAAAAGCACGTCAGGATAAGGCACTGTAAAGCTATTTGGGCAAATCTCTTCAACCTGCTTTTTCAGCGCTTCATCTCTTGTTACAAACACTGCCCAGACGTCATCAAACATCTCCATGGCAGTTTTAAGCATTGGAATATCCGATGAGGTGTCGCCGCAGACGAGTGTCGGTTTTTTTGATCCGGGCATATCGAGTCTATCGGCTATAAAAGCGAGTCCGTCGCCCTTATCAAAGTCTTTGATCGGGCATTCATCACACTCAACATCAATCGTTAAAATAATTTCAATATCAAGACCAGTATCCTCAATGCGGAGATTTTTGCCGGTTGGATCAATCTCTTCGACAACGCTCTTTACTTTCTGGAGAAATGCTGAGGACTCATCGTCTCTGATTGAGCGGGTAATATCCTGACGTGCAACAGTGGTTTGACCAAATTTTATCTGTAGCGCCGAGCCGATAAAGTTAAATTTTTCAAAATCCTGCTCTTGAAGCAGTTCAAGTATTTTTTCATTTAACTGGTGAATAATATCCTGCTTCTTTTTCGGGATAGGGAAGCTATGGAACTCTTCATGCATGTCGATAAATTCGCGCCCTTTTGAGCCTGCGTAGATAAAGGTGTTGCTGGGATTAATGGAGACGTTCAGGATTCCAAAATCTTTGAGAGGTGCGGAGGTGATGATAATTGGATAATCGCAGCAATGCTTGGCAAAGCGGGTAAGAAAAACAGAGTTGTAAATTGGTTGAACTGATGAGCGGTATCGTCCGCAATAGTTGTTGGTTGTTCCGTCACGATCAGTAATAAAGGCATGAAAATGTTTGCCCTTCAATTTTTCCAGACCTTCGTTGATGTATGTCCGAAAATCGGGAATGAACTTGGCGAGATACTCAATAAATTTATCCTCTCCATGCTCCAGATAGTATATATCCTTCTGCAGTTCACGAATTTCGTAGGTGAGATCAACCTCGATCTGTTTTTTTCCATCGAGACGCAATAATCGTTGACCGGTGTCGTCGTCAATGTAAATGGTTTCGAGGGAGTAGAGTGCATTTTTGAGCGATTCAACACACGCCTGCCCGACAACTCTCTGCTTGATAATATTCTTGACAACTGGCAGTCGTAATTCGCGAGTTTCAGCTTTAAGCTGGTACAACTCTTTAAGTGTACGAATATCCTGCAACGTTATTAACGTATTGGATGTACTTAGTTTACGCTCTTTAAGAATGCTCTCGTGCATGTGTTATGGGTAAGGGAGTGGGACGTTGTATTTTGAGTTCCGTAATCTAATGAAAATCTTTCAAAGATTGTTAGAAAAGTTTTGCAAAAAAGCAAAATATAAGATGAGGAAAGAGTAGTTTGAAAGCGTTTTTAATTTCAGCGCTTTTGGCTTGGACGCATCACCAAGCACCGCGTTCACTGAGCGATGTGCTGATGTGCTGGTGAATGGTCTCAACCGTTTCAAGCGCATTAAGAGTGATAAATCGGTCGGGATGTTGCTGGATAAGCGTGAGGTAGCCAGCATAAACTTTGCGATAAAAGTCAATGCCTGAGCGCTCCATTCTGTCAAGTTCATCGCCCTCAAAGTCGAGTGGGATGGAGGTTTTAGCAAATTTCCTTCGTAACGCATCTTCGGGTTGAATATCAAGGTAGAAGGTGATATCGGGTACTATACCGCAGGTGGAGATGGCAATAATTGATTGGAGTAGCGCAAGATCAATTCCTCGTCCATAGCCCTGGTAGGCTGTTGTGGAATCAAAAAAACGGTCGAGAATAACTGTTTTTCCCGCCGCAAGGGCAGGGATGATAACCTCTTGCAGTAGCTCTGCGCGGCTTGCGGAGAAGAGCAGCAGCTCCCCGATTGGGCTGACGTTATGTGAGTTTTCGAGCAGAATCATGCGGATTTTTTCGGCGGTTACGGTTCCGCCCGGTTCACGGAGGGTGAGCACATCAATACCTTTGCTTGCCATAACGCTGACAAGCTTTGTTATCTGGGTTGATTTGCCTGCACCGTCGATTCCTTCAAACGTAATCAGCATGGTTTCGATTTTACAATGGCTCAGTGTGGTTGCCCTGTTGGGCGAATCAGAATGTCGTTAACATCCACGTGAGGAGGCTGGCTGACAGCAAACATGACGGCACGTGCAATGTCGTCGGGGTACAGCTCTGGCGTAAAGGGTTTCTGGAGATTCTCCCAAAACGGAGTATCGACAACACCGGGCTCAATTAATGTTACACGAATGCCGGTGCCAACCATTTCATTGCGGATGGCGTGCGCCATGCCAGTCACTGCCCATTTTGTGGCAGAGTAGAGGTTCCTGATGGAGGTGATA
>CAIQSY010000238.1 GCA_903874585.1 uncultured Chlorobiaceae bacterium
CGATATCGAAAAAGAGTCAGCACCAAGTACTCAGCATTCAGCCCTCTATTTACATTATGGCGACCTGACCGACAGTAGTAACCTGACCCGCATTATTGCTGAAGTTCAGCCTGATGAAGTCTTTAATCTTGGTGCGCAAAGCCACGTTGCGGTCAGCTTTGAGTCACCTGAATATACGGCTGATGTTGATGGCATGGGAACGCTGCGCCTGCTCGAAGCCATCCGTTTTCTTGGACTCGAAAAGAAAACAAGATTTTACCAGGCATCAACCTCCGAACTTTACGGTCTGGTGGAGGCACTTCGATACGGGCTGTCGCCCTACTCAGTGACCAGGGGGGGTGAGGGCGCTTCGCGAAGCGCCCCTACTCTGTCTTAACATCTGTAAAAAATCGCTGTAGGCGAGGTGCAGGCCTTGTTCAAGAGGGATGCTGGCTTGCCAGCCGAGGTTGTTGAGGCGGGTGCTGTCCATCAGTTTTCTTGGGGTACCGTCGGGTTTGGTGGGGTCAAATGTTATGGTGCCTTGGTAGCCAATGACTTTTGCGATGGTTTGTGCCAGCTCTTTAATGGTAATATCTTTGCCTGAGCCGACGTTAATATGACTCTGCATTGGTGAGGTATGGGCGTTATAGGTCTCCTGATCGAGATTCATGACATGAACACAAGCTGCTGCCATATCGTCGATAGAGAGGAATTCCCGACGCGGTGTGCCTGTTCCCCAGATAGTGACTTCTGGTGCCTTGTTGATTTTAGCTTCATGAACACGACGTATCAGCGCAGGAATAACGTGGCTGTTTTCGGGATGATAGTTGTCGCCGATGCCGTAGAGGTTGGTGGGCATAACGCTTCGGTAATCAGTACCATATTGGCGGTTATAGCTTTCGCAGAGTTTAATGCCTGCAATTTTGGCTATGGCGTAGGGTTCGTTGGTTGGTTCAAGTGGAGCGGTGAGAAGGGCTGATTCTTGCATGGGTTGTGCGGCAAGCTTTGGGTAGATACAGCTTGAGCCGAGAAAGAGCAGTTTATGAACACCTGCACGCCACGCTTCGTGGATAATGTTTGCCTCAATCATCAGGTTCTGGTAGATGAATTCTGCCGGATAAGTGTTGTTGGCATGGATGCCTCCCACTTTAGCTGCAGCCAGATAGACTTGATCGGGCTTTTCCTGTTCAAAAAATGAACGGACTGCGGCTTGACTTGTCAAGTCAAGCTCCTGGTGTGTTCGGAGGATGACATGGTGCAGAGCAAGCCCTTTGGACTGAAGATGCCGCAAGATAGCTGAACCTGCCATACCTCGATGACCTGCTATGTAGATTTTATGTGACACTGATGGTACCATTTTGACACTCTGTTTAGAGCCAATACGAGGGATATTCTCTGCTTCAACACGTAAACTCGTTGCTGAGAAGTCTTTTTTTTCCGATTGAAGGATGACGTCATGATTATTTTCTTTGAGATCGCATATATATGGGCACTTCGATACGGGCTTCGCCCTACTCAGTGACCGGGGAGGGGAGCGCGTGTGGCAAAGAGTTAAAGTTTCTCCCACTCAAACTTGCTGACGTTCCTTGCCTTCGGGTCAAAAACGATGCCAATCAGGTAGCGTTCACCGGCATATTTCTCGTAATATTTCATCTTCCTGATCTGCTCAAGTGGCTCCCCGTCGGTCACCTTGAATTCAAAGAGATAGGTTCTTCCAGCGACCTTTATGGTCAGATCAATTCTCCCCTTGTTGCTGACATCCTCGGCGATGATGTCCACTCCGATACTGGCAAAACAGGCATAGAGCACGCTGGCGTAAAAGCCTTCGTAACGCTCGATATCATTGTTGGTAAAATTATTATAGGCGATGCTGGCAA